>CAUQPA010000192.1:0-7067 GCA_963519325.1 uncultured Pseudomonas sp.
GTCCCGACGCGAAATCGCCCAGCTCGATGGCACCACCGAGCTGCCCCTCACCGTGCGCGAGGTCGCCCTCGCCGCCGGGGTGTCGCCCATCACCGTGTCCCGGGCGCTGCACCGCCCGAGCCTGGTGAGCGACGCCACCCGCGAGCATGTCCTGGCCGTGGTCAAGGAACTGGGCTATGTGCCCAATCTGCTGGCCGGCAGCCTGGCCTCCAGCAAGAGCCGGCTGGTGGCCATCCTGCTGCCCACCATCGCCAACTCCATCTATGCCACCGTGGTGCAGGCGATCATGGATCGCCTCACCGAGGCGGGCTACCAGGCGCTGATCGGTCCCACCGGCTATTCGCCGGAAAAGGAAGAGGAGCTGCTGGAAGCCATTCTCGGCCGCCGCCCCGATGGCATCGTCCTTACCGGTACCCTGCATACCCCGGCCAGTCGCGCGCGGCTGGCGGCGCTGAACATCCCGGTGGTGGAAGCCTGGGATCTGAGCGCCGAGGCCCTGGACATGCAGGTGGGCTTTTCCCACGAGCAGGTCGGCGTCGCCCTGGCGGAGCACTTCGTCGCCCGCGGCTATCGCCGCTTCGGCGTGATCTCGGTGGACGATCCCCGTGCCATGCGCCGCAACCTGGCCCTGCAGGCCCGCCTGGTCGAGCTGGGCATCCCCGAATTGCCCATGGAGGTGCTGCCGCTGCCGGCCACCTGGGAAGTCGGCCGGATCGGCCTGGCGCGCCTGCTGGAACGCCCCGAGCCACCGGAGCTGGTGCTGTGCAGCTCCGACACCCTCGCCCTGGGCGTGGTCGCCGAGGCCAGCAGCCGCGGCCTGCGCATACCCGAGCAACTGGCGGTGGTCGGCTTCGGCGATACCACCAACGGCCGCTTCGCTACCCCGGCGCTGTCCACGGTCAGCGTCAATGCCGATGCCATGGGCCAGCGTGTCGCCCAGGCGCTGCTCGACCGCCTCGCGGGCGATCACACAGCGGTAAGTCTCGACACCGGTTTCGCCCTGATCGAGCGCCAGAGCTCCTAGCCACTTTTTGCACCTGACCACAGATTTAGCAGTTGAATGATAGCGTTATCTGTTTAATGATAGCGCTATCGTTGTCAGACGACTTACAACCTAAGCCCGCTACACGATGTCAGCCCGCACACAAAAACAAACCAGTGGGAGCTTTTCATGCACGAAACCAAGCAGACGCGCGTCCGCTATCTGATCCTGTTCATGCTGTTCGTGGTGACCACGATCAACTATGCCGACCGCGCCACCATCTCCATCGCCGGCTCCGCCCTGCAAAAAGACCTCGGCATCAGTGCCGTCTCCCTCGGCTACATCTTCTCCGCCTTCGGCTGGGCCTATGTGCTCGGCCAGATCCCCGGCGGCTGGCTGCTCGATCGCTTCGGTTCGAAGAAGGTCTATGCGGCGAGCATCTTCACCTGGTCGGTGTTCACCATGCTGCAAGGCTACATCGGTGAATTCGGCATCGGCACCGCGGTGTTCCTGCTGTTCGCCCTGAGATTCATGGTCGGCCTGGCCGAAGCGCCCTCCTTCCCCGGCAACGCCCGCATCGTCGCCGCCTGGTTCCCCACCAAGGAGCGCGGTACCGCCTCGGCGATCTTCAACTCGGCGCAGTACTTCGCCACCGTGCTGTTCGCGCCGCTGATGGGCTGGATCGTCTACCACTTCGGCTGGCAGCACGTCTTCGTGGTGATGGGCGCCCTGGGCATCGCCTTCTCGGCGGTCTGGATGGCGGTGATCTACAGCCCCCGCGAACATCCCCGCGCCAACAGCGCCGAGGTCGAGTACATCGCCAGCAATGGCGGCCTGGTCGACCTGGACACCCCCGGCAAGAAGAGCGAAGGTCCGAAGTGGAGCTACATCGGCCAGTTGCTGACCAATCGCATGATGGCCGGCATCTACCTGGGCCAGTTCTGCATCAACGCCCTCACCTACTTCTTCCTGACCTGGTTCCCCGTGTACCTGGTGCAGGAACGTGGCATGACCATCCTCAAGGCCGGCATCATCGCCTCCCTGCCGGCCATCTGCGGCTTCATCGGCGGCGTGCTCGGCGGGGTGATCTCCGACTGGCTGCTGCGTCGCGGCAGCAGCCTGAGCGTGGCGCGCAAGACCCCCATCGTCGCCGGCATGCTGCTGTCGATGAGCATGATCCTCTGCAACTACGTCGACGCCGACTGGATGGTGGTGGGCTTCATGGCCATGGCCTTCTTCGGCAAGGGCATCGGCGCCCTGGGCTGGGCGGTGGTCTCCGACACCTCGCCCAAGCAGATCGCCGGCCTCTCCGGTGGCCTGTTCAACACCATCGGCAACCTGTCGTCCATCACCACCCCGATCATCATCGGCTACATCATCGCCGCCACCGGTTCCTTCAAGATGGCCCTGGTGTTCGTCGGTGCCAATGCCCTGGTGGCCGCCATCAGTTACCTGTTCGTCGTCGGCGAGATCAAGCGCGTCGAGTTGCGCGGCGTGCCCACGCCGCCTGCCGAAGCCCCGCTCGCCGCTGAAACCTCTCGCTGATCGCCAAGGAGCCCGACCATGACCCAATTCAACGCCACCCCCGCCCTGCACACCGGCACCCCGGTGGTCACCTCGCTGGAAGTCGTGCCCGTCGCCGGCCAGGACAGCATGCTGCTCAACCTGAGCGGCGCCCATGGCCCCTACTTCACCCGCAACGTGCTGATCCTCAAGGACAGTGCCGGCCGCACCGGCGTCGGCGAGGTGCCCGGCGGCGAGAGCATCCGCCAGACGCTGGAAGACGCCCGCCAATTTCTCATCGGCCAGCCGCTGGGGCAGTACCAGCGCATCCTCGGCCAGGTCCGCCAGGCCTTCGCCGGTCGCGATGCCAGCGGCCGTGGCCTGCAGACCTTCGACCTGCGCATCACCATCCATGCCGTCACCGCACTGGAAGCCGCCCTGCTCGACCTGCTCGGCCAGCACCTGGAGGTGCCGGTGGCGGCCCTGCTCGGCGAAGGCCAGCAGCGCGACGCCGTGGAGATGCTCGGCTATCTTTTCTATGTCGGTGACCGCAACAAGACCACCCTGGACTACCGCAGCGAAGCCGAGAGCGACGACGCCTGGTTCCGCGTGCGCAACGAGGAAGCCTTGACCCCCGAGACGGTGGTGCGCTTGGCCGAGGCGGCCTACGACCGCTACGGCTTCAAGGACTTCAAGCTCAAGGGCGGCGTGCTCAGTGGCGATGCCGAGATCGAGGCGGTCACCGCCCTGGCCGAGCGCTTCCCCGACGCGCGCGTGACCCTGGACCCCAATGGCGCCTGGTCGCTCAAGGAAGCCATCCGCCTGTGCCGCGACCAGCACCACGTCCTGGCCTATGCCGAGGATCCCTGTGGCGCCGAGAACGGCTATTCCGGACGCGAGGTGATGGCCGAATTCCGCCGCGCCACCGGGCTGCCCACCGCCACCAACATGATCGCCACCGACTGGCGCCAGATGGGTCACGCCATCCAGCTGCAATCGGTGGACATCCCCCTGGCCGATCCGCACTTCTGGACCCTGCAGGGTTCGGTGCGGGTGGCGCAGATGTGCAACGACTGGGGGCTTACCTGGGGTTCGCACTCCAACAACCACTTCGACATCTCCCTGGCCATGTTCACCCACGTCGCCGCCGCGGCGCCGGGCAAGATCACCGCCATCGACACCCACTGGATCTGGCAGGACGGCCAGCGCCTGACCCGCCAACCGCTGGAGATCAAGGGCGGCCTGGTGGCGGTGCCGCAGCAGGGTGGCCTGGGTGTGGAGCTGGACCTGGACGCCCTGGCCCGCGCCCACGAGCTGTACAAGGCCAAGGGCCTCGGTGCGCGCGACGACGCCATGGCCATGCAATTCCTCTCGCCCAACTGGACCTTCGATAACAAGAAGCCCTGCCTGGTGCGCTAGGCCCTTCGGCCCGCCAACAGCGCCCGCTCCGGACTCTCCGGGGCGGGCGCTGTTTCCGTTCCAGCGTCCGGCACCTGGAATTACACCTACCGATAGCCTGCTAAGCGTTCGTTAAGCTCACCGGATGGACACTGACCCCAAGGTATCGCGCAACCCTGCCCGATACCCCCGCGGTTCCAGTTACTTTCGTATCCGGGAGAAGCACATGAACCTCAATCGTCGTATCGCCAAGAGCCTCCTCGCCCTGACCATCGCCTCGGTGTTTTCCACCGCCGCCCTGGCCGACACCCGACCCGACATCGCCAGCAGGTCGCCACCCTGCCGGCGATCTCCCAGCAGGGCCAGCAGGCCTTCATGGACGTGGTCGCCGCCCGCCAGGACCTCTTCGAGGCCCATGTCGATCAGGCCAAGCAGCACCTGGCCGCCGCCGAGAGCGCGCTGCAGACCGCCCAGACCGACAAGACCGCCTACCTCAAGTCGGCCAGGGACCTGCGCGGTCAGGACGGCAAACTCATGCAAGTCTCCGCGCAGGACGCCAAGGCCACGTCCTGGCTGCCGATCTGGAGCGGCATGGCGCTGCGTGACGACTATGTCGCCACCCCGGCCAAGAACCAGGCCGTGGCCCAGGCCAACGAGAAGATCCAGCAGGGCGATACCAAGGCCGCCGGCGAGATCCTCAAGGTGGCCGGCGTCGACGTCGACTACTCCACCGCCGTGCTGCCGGCCCAGGAAACCCTGGATCTGGTGCACCGGGCCAATGAGGAGCTGGGCCACGAGCAATACTGGCAGGCCAACCTGACGCTCAAGCAGGTGCAGAACAGCCTGAAATACGACAACGCCAACGTCGACGTGACCCCCACCGGCTGGTTCTCCAGGACCACCTCGATCTTCACCCCGGTCGACAAGACCTGAGCCGGTCGCAGGCACCTGAGATCAACGGAATCGTTAACTTCAGCGTAACGATTCCGCCCTCAGGTTGATTGAACGCCAGGGAGGCGAGGTCTAGGGTGACTCCACGACAGGTGATTCGTGGAGACCCTAATGACAACGACATCCCACCCACCGACTCGGATCGCCAGGCGCCGCGGCGACAAGCAGCAGCGTCTGGACCGGGTGGCCGCGCTGGCCGATGGCAAGGTGCTGCCCACCGCATCCATTGTCGCGGCCCTGGAACAGCTGCTCGCCCCCGGCGACCGGGTGGTGCTGGAAGGCAACAACCAGAAGCAGGCCGATTTCCTCTCCCGCAGTCTCGCCCAGGTCGATCCGGCCCGGCTGCATGACCTGCACATGATCATGCCCAGCGTCGGTCGCGCCGAGCACCTGGATCTCTTCGAACGCGGCATCGCCCGCAAGCTGGACTTCTCCTTTGCCGGTACCCAGAGCCTGAGGATCAGCCAGTTGCTGGAAGACGGCCTGCTGGAAGTGGGCGCCATCCACACCTACATCGAACTCTATGCCCGGCTGCTGGTGGACCTGATCCCCAAGGTGGTGCTCAGTGCCGGCTTCATGGCCGACCGCGCCGGCAACATCTATACCGGCCCCAGCACCGAGGACAGCCCGGCGCTGATCGAGCCGGCGGCCTTCAGCGACGGCATCGTCATCGTCCAGGTCAATCAGCTGGTGGACGACGTGTCCGAGTTGCCACGGGTCGACATCCCCGCGGACTGGGTGGATTTCGTGGTGGTGGCCGACCGGCCCTTCTATATCGAGCCGCTGTTCACCCGCGATCCGCGCCATATCAAGCCAGTGCACGTGCTCATGGCGATGATGGCCATCCGCGGCATCTACGAACGCCACCAGGTGCAGTCGCTCAACCACGGCATCGGCTTCAACACCGCGGCCATCGAGCTGATCCTGCCCACCTACGGTGAGCGCCTGGGCCTCAAGGGCAAGATCTGCCGGCACTGGACGCTCAATCCCCATCCCACCCTGATCCCGGCCATCGAGAGCGGCTGGGTGGAAAGCGTGCACTGCTTCGGCACCGAGCTGGGCATGGAGGGCTACATCGCCCAGCGCCCGGATGTCTTCTTTACCGGTCGCGACGGCTCGCTGAGATCCAACCGCCTGCTGTGCCAGCTGGCTGGTCAGTACGCCGTCGACCTCTTCATCGGCGCCACCCTGCAGGTGGACGGCGATGGCCATTCCTCCACCGTGACCCGCGGGCGCCTGGCCGGCTTTGGCGGCGCGCCCAACATGGGCCATGACCCGCGCGGTCGCCGCCATCCCACCCCGGCCTGGCTGGACATGCGCCAGCAGACGGGCGACAGCGCCCCGGCGCTGCTGGAGCGTGGCAAGAAGCTGGTGGTGCAGATGGTCGAGACCTTCCAGGAAGGCGGCAAGCCCACCTTCGTCGACACCCTGGATGCCGTGGAGGTGGCGCGCAAGAGCGGCATGCCGCTGGCGCCCATCATGGTCTATGGCGACGACGTCACCCACCTGCTCACCGAGGAAGGCGTCGCCTATCTCTACCGCGCCCGCTCCCTGGAAGAGCGCCGGGCGATGATCGCCGCCATGGCCGGGGTCACCGCCATCGGCTTGCGCAGCGATCCGGCCGAGGCCCGGCGGCTGCGCCAGGAAGGCCTGGTCGCACTGCCCGAGGACCTCGGCATCCGCCGCACCGACGCCAGTCGCGAATTGCTCGCCGCCAAGAGCGTCGGCGAACTGGTGGAATGGTCCGGCGGCCTCTATCAACCTCCGGCCAAGTTCAGGAGCTGGTAATGCGCGCCCTTGCCCGTCTTGCCTCATCGCCCGCCGAACGCCTGGCCGACCTGGCCGTGACGGCCCTGGTCGACGAAGCCGAACTTTCGCCCAAGCCGGCCCTGGTGGATCGCCGCGGCCAGGGTGCCCACCAGGACCTCAGCCTTGGCCTGATGCTGACCTCCGCCCAGGCCCTGCGGCCCTGCTTCCAGGCCATGGCCGAAGCCGCCGAGCGGGGGCTGCCCACCGCCGAATTGCGCCGCCTGATCGGTCGCCTGGGGCGGGAGGGCGAAGCCGCCATGCAGCAGGTCACCGGCGGGATCAATACCCACCGCGGCGCCATCTGGGCGTTGGGACTGCTGCTGACGGCGGCGGTGCAGGCGCGACCGGACTCGGCACGCGCGCTGTGCCTGGCCGCCGGGCACCTGGCCAGCCTGCCCGATCCGGACGCACCCCGCACCGCCCC
>CAUQPA010000193.1:0-7058 GCA_963519325.1 uncultured Pseudomonas sp.
CGGGATCCATATCGAGATGACCGGGCAGAACGTCACCGAATGCATCGGCGGCGCCCGCCCGGTGACAGAGGACGCCCTCTCCGACCGCTACCATACCCATTGCGATCCACGCCTGAATGCCGACCAGTCCCTGGAGTTGGCCTTCATGATCGCCGAGACCCTCAAGGGCATCCGCCGCTGAGTGAGCCAGGTGGTCGCCGGCACGGCGACCACCTAGCGCTGCGCCAGCGCCTCCTGCAACAGGCTGGCCGGCCCGTGCAACTGCACCTGGGCGAGGCCGAGCCAGTCGGCCAGGTTGCGCAACTGCCCGGCCAGGGCATCTAGCCCCTCCTCGTCCAGTCCCGCCGGCTCCAGATGCACCGCATGCACCGCCAGGCGCGAGGCGGCCCGCTCCGCGCGCAGGTCCACCCGCGCCGCGAGCCGCTCCCCATAGAGAAAAGGCAGTACGTAGTAGCCATAGATGCGCTTCGCCGCGGGGGTATAGAGCTCCAGGCGATAGCGGAAGGCGAACAGCTGCTCGGCGCGGTCCCTTTCCCAGACCAGGGAATCGAAGGGCGACAGCAACGCCGCCGCGCGGACCGGTCGCTCGGGCGTCGGCTGCGCCGTGACATAGCCAGGCTTCGCCCAGCCTTCCACGCCGATCCGCTGCAGGCTGCCCTCCTCCTGCAGCTCGGCGATACCCTGGCGCGCCTGCGCCGGACTGAGGCGAAAATAGTCACGCAGCTGGACCTCGGTCGCCACGCCCAGGGCCTTGGCGCTGCGCAGCAATAGGGCGCGCCGCGCGGCGTCCGGCGTCGGCGCGGGAGCCGCGAGGATCGCCGCCGGCAGGACCCGCTCCGGTAGGTCGTAGAGCCGCTCGAAGCCCCGGCGACTGGCGACGGTCACCTCGCCAGCGGCGAACAACCACTCCAGCGCCAGCTTGCTCGGGCTCCAGTCCCACCAGGGACCGGCCGTATCGACCCGCTTCGCCAGGCTGCCGGCACCCAGGGCGCCGCGCTGCACCACCGCCTCCAGGGTCTGGGCCACCAGGTGCGGCTGCTCGGCCGCGAATCTGGCCAGCTGCCGATAGATACCGATGCCCTGGCGCGCCAGGTCCCGCCGCCAACGCAACTCGGCCCAGACTTCGACCGGCACCAGCGAGGCCTCATGCGCCCAGCACTCGTAAAGCTGGCGCCGCCGGCCCTGCCCCCAGGCCAGGCCATCGAAGTCGGTGAAATCGTAGCGACCCAGGCGACTGAACAGTGGCAGGTAGTGGGAGCGTACCAGGGCATTGACCGAGTCGATCTGCAGCACCCCGAGGCGCGCCGCCTGGCGATACAGCGCCGCCGGGCCGGCACTGCCCTTGGGCGAGGCGCCGAAGCCCTGGGCCCGGAGGGCCAGACGCCGGGCCTGATGCAGGGAAAGACTGTCCATCCGAGATCCTTCGGCAAGAGCGACGCCCTACTGTAGTCGAGCGGCGCATTTGGCACTCTCAAGCGCTGGGATTCGCATCCGCCTCGCGCTAGATTTGGATATCCCTGCGCGCTGGGTTTGGCACCTGACCTAGCGTTGCACATCCGCAGCCCCTTCGACGACTAGCTGAGGCTCGCGGCGGAGCGCTGCCAGCTGCTATTTGGTGAAGGGGCCTTCTTTGTAGAGGCGTACCGACCGTAGAGTGGGCGATGCCACCACGACGGAAACCATCGGTTTTCGCCGTAATGATGATGCCCAAGATTAGGCCGCCGTCCCGGTGGAGCTACAGGCCAGTTGCAACAAGCCGTAGCCACCCGACGGCTTGGCCTCGGTGCCGAACTCGAATTCTTTGCGGTTGAATACGTCCTCGGCTTCCAGATCGATCTGCTGCAGGAAGACGGACTTATTGCGCTCCTAGATAGATGATGGAGCGGACCGGCTTGCTAGTGTCGAGCAGGTACCAGGCAGTGTGCCAGGTCAGCCGCGGCGACACCACCAGCTCTACGGTCCCCTCGTATGAATTGGGCTTGTTGCCTTCCAAACTAAGGCGATGAAAGCTCGCCTGAATCGAAGATTTATTGACCAACATACGGGTGCTACTCCTGTAGAGGTTGTGTTACTCGATCCAGACGCCGTCAGCGTCAATGCCGGTGATACGGCCAGCGGCGGAGCGCTTGCCGGTGTCGTCGGTCGAGCCTACGGTTTGGTCGTCGACGATGAAGGCGGTCTTGAATAGCTGGGCCTGGGTGATGGTCCCGTCATTGGCCCACTTGAAGGCCTCACCACGGCGGACCTGGATACGCATCGCGCCAGCGGCGCCGCCATGTTGTCCACCGCTTCCTCGGCGCGGCCGGCGTAGGTCAGGCTAGTCGCGACCTTGCCGGGGATGGCGAAGCCGGTGACGTCCACGGCAACCAGGGAGCCGGCATAGATGCGGGTGCCAGCGGCGACGGCCAGGGCCACTAGGCCGGTGCCGCGCATAGCGGTATTGCGATCAGCGGTCAGCGCCATTGCTTAGGCCTCCTGGCTCAGGGACTTGGCGAACTCCACCGGGTCCATGCCGACTGGGCGCAGACGGCCTGTTGTTCGGCATTGAGGGCGGAGGCGGTCGTTTCGTTGGGTTTGCGGTTTTCCAGACCAGAGGCGTCGCCTACGACCGGGGCGGCAGCGACGAAGGCGCGGAAGCGATCCAGGCCGCCCTGCTCGGAGCAGGCCGCGCGGTGATAGTCGGCGGTGGCCGGGGTGATCTTGCCGGCGGTGAGCGCTGCCTGGATCTCGCCTTCCACCGTGGCCGTGTGCTGGGCCTTTTGGTGGGTGGCAAGGGCCTGTTCGGCATTGGCAGCGCGCGTGGTCAGGGCGTCGTAGTCGGCGCGCGGGACGAACTGGGCGAGGTTCCGCTCGCCGTTCGCCGCCTGGGCGGTCTGTTGGAGATTGGTGGCGGCCGTGATGGCCTCTTGTTCGGTGGCGGTCTCGGGCAGGCCGAGTAGCGCGAACAGCGCAGCGGAAATCTTCACGTCTGTGGACTCCGGGGTGGGGGATTTTTGGTTGAGGGCGGTTAGGACGAGATTGGGCTGGTTGGTAAGCCCTGCGCTGACCAGGCGCACGATGCGGCTGCTGTCTTCTAGGTAGTCGAAGACAGGCGAAAGGAAGCGGTACTCGCGAGCCACGATTTGGGCTTCGGCGCGCGGCGTCCAGGACACTTCGCCCCACAGCGCACCGTCGCGGATTTCAAGGCGCGAGATCCAGCCGCCGGCTGGGGCCGGACTGCCGCTGGGGGCTTGGTGCTGGGTGGCGTGCTCCCAGTCGATGGGCAGATCCACGGCGCGTGTGTTGAAGGACGACAGCACTAACTGCTGCGCTGGCTCGTCGAAGAGCCAGCGCCGACCATCCCGGCCCGCAATGACAGGGCCAGCCGGAATCAGCTCGACCCAGGCCGGAGCTTGGCCTGCCGTTGCGGGCAGCAGCGAAAGGTCGGTATTGAGGGCGAAAAGGGTCGAGCCCTGGCGAGTGGCCTGGGGTTGCTGTTCGGAGTTAAGGGCGCGGCAGAGTTTGTTCATGCCGCCAGTGTCGGCGGCAGGATCAGGCGGGGGTGTTTCTTGCTAGATTAAGGTTCTACAGGAGGAATTTGATCCATGAGCAGAACCGATTATCACGACACGCTTTATAGGGGATTTTCGGAGAAGTATAGGGCGCTAGTGGCTGCCGCTTTAACCCCGGACGGGAAAAAGATTTTTTTAGGTGAGCCAGATAAATCAAAACGAACATGCCGCTACTGCGGAAAATCCCATGCTCAAACGAAGTTTAGCAATGAGTCCCACGCGTTTCCTTTTCAGATGGGAAACAGAAGGCTGATAGATAACTTGGAGTGCAATGCATGCAATAGTCATTTTTCAAAGCATCTTGAGGACGACTTTGCTAAATATTTCAATCCAGTTCGTGCCGCATGCCGAATCAGCGGGCGAAAGGGTGTGCCTAGTCACGGCAACGAGAAAACTCCTTTCAGTATGCGATTCATAGATTTTGCCGATATGGAGATAGTGCTCAACGAAGGTAGCATAGATGAAATATACGACGCGGAGACTAGAACGCTGAGTTTAGATCTTGAAAGACAGCCCTATCATCCAACAGCTATCTATAAGACATTCCTTAAGATGGCAATAGCGGTAATGCCGGAATCGTTACAAGACAGAATGGCGGAAAATAAAGCTTGGTTGCTCCGGGAGGACCACTCATCGCTATACCGACCTTTGCCTGCCTTTCAGTGGTTCATTCCCGGACCAAGGGAGCCATCGACCATTTACTACGCCCTAGCTCAAGCAATCACTAACGAGTCGTGCGAGCTATGCTTCATGTTCGCTATTGCCAACTACCAAATTCAGATTCCAATAGTGACCCGCTACGGAGCTGGGAAGCCCTTCACGATGCCTATCCTTCCACCGATCGTCGATGCCGACCACGTACAGGTGTTTGGCGAGCCCGTGCTTGAAGAGATCGATTTTTTCAGTGTGGAAAAAATTAGAGGGGATGCTTTCAAATTGAAGATCCAATTTGAGGGTTTTGAAGAGGGCGACGTCTAGACGCCCGTCCTCAGGCACGCAACGCGGTCCGTTCGTCAATCTAACGCGGGTCTAACGGGCCTAACGTCCCTTACCCGCGGCCGCTGTATTACTGTAGGTTCCTAGGCACCGCAAATCGGCTGAAATTCAGTTCACACCATTGGCGTGGTCAGGTACTCGGAAATGATCGCTAGCACTTCGGCCTCATCCTCGGCCGACAGACCTAGGTAAGGACGAGTCGGTATCTCCACCGACCGTGCGCCATGGGTCATCCACTGACTCAAGTTGGAGTGCTTCTTCTTCACGAAGCGATTACCCACCACACCGCCTGATATCTTGAAGTACACCTGTTGGGAACGGGCGGCGTGCTCGACCTTGCCACCGAACTGGTGAATGGCGCCATAGGGTCGGTCGGTGCCGAAGGCAAGCTCGTTGTCACCGACATGGTGACGCAGGGTGTCCAGCAGTGCGCCGGTCTCGCGCAATATCTTGCCGCCGCTCTTCTTCCGGGCCAGGGTTCGGGGTGACAACGGCGCCCAGGGCGAGCCGTCAGGGCCGACCTGGCGGCGTGCTCGATCTCCGGTGGACTGATGCAGGTACTCGGCAATGTCGAGCAATGGGGTGCGCAGGGATTCCATCTGCTCGGCCAACTGAGCCAGGGCCCGGCCGGCCCGGCTGTCGTCGATCACGATGTCGAGCATTGCACCAGCCATGTTCCTCGCCTATTCTCAGTGGACACCCATCGGTTGAGCGGTCCCTGCCCGGACGTCCAGGCCTACAATCGGGGTGAAACCTTGCGGGGCAGCGTGGGGTTTTTTATTGCCCGTCATCTACTCGCCGATACAGCCTCACGCCAAGGCGCAGGCTATCCAGGTAGTCCGCCTTGTCGGCCCCAGGCGCAAAGGTGGTAATGCCAGCCCAGCCATCGCTGCCTACTTCGAACACGGCTAGTGCTGGCACCTCTTTCCCCTCTACATGAAAACGGCTGATATAGCGGCGCCGCGCCACGGCCTTGTTCTGGGCATACTGCCATTCCAGGCGCACCCACACTTCGTCCGGCTCTTTCAGCGCATCGGCCAGCAGCAACAACTCGCGAGAGTGACCAGGCTTGCCCACTTTGAGCGCGCCGGTTTTAGCATTTGTGAATAGCTCCCGGCCGATCACTACGGCATCACCTGCCGTGTCCCGGAAGACCACCGGGGCATCCTCGGTGGCGCCGAACTCTTCCAGGAAGTGCGTCATGTACTGCTGGTCGGTCAGGCCGCTGGACAGCAGCCGATCAGCGCTGGCGGGACGTGGGTTGGGCAACGGACCTAGCGGACGGCGGTTAGGTAGGCCGGCGCCTTGGGCCGAGCTGGTGCGAGTGCCAGGCTCCGGCAGTGGATCGTAAGCCCTTAGCGGTGGCACCGCCGAGGCCAGTCGAGACTGACCTGGGGCGTACTCGAACCCTGGATCGATGCCCTTGGGCACGCGTACCGTGCGCGGCCCGTTGGGGCTTGTGACGCCAATGGTCCGGTCCTCATATTCGATCTCAGGCGCCGGGCCGACGGTGAGCCCCTGCCGCTCCAGGTCACGCTCGCTGACCATGTATTTCTTGCACTTACAGCCCTAGCCGTTCTGGGGGCTATGAGTGGACCACTAGGGATCATCCAGCGGTAACGCCGTGCCGTCCCAAGCCAGGTGCTGCGGACGCGGGTGGGCGCTGTCGCCGTGGCGGTAGAGTCCATAGGGACGGCGCTTGCGCAGCTCAGGGTCTGCCATCTGCGCCTCGCGACCAGCGTTATAGGACTGCCGCAGATTGGTCTCCCAGATGACCTGGGTCCGCCAGCCCCGTCCGCCGTTGTACTGCCAGCCGTGCTGCTGAATGATTCGGTCGAAGTCCGTGCGGAACTGCTCCATCGTGCCACCCGCCACGATGGACTTCTCGACGGCGCCGCGCAGGTCGGCCAGCAGATCGCGCTTGGCAGCGCCGGCCACGACAAAGGCCCAATCGTGCTCGGCCGTGTAGACATCGGTCCACGCGCGGGTCGGCAGATCCGTTTTGCCTCGGAAGAAGTCGATCTGCTCTTTGAACCGTAATGAGTCGTGAGAAATAGCCATGAATCTTTCCTAAATATTTGGCACAGGTAGCCGAATAGGTTTATCGAGCTGTTTAAAGGAAGCGGGATACGCTGCCGGCAGCATCAATGGAGTTGGCTATGGCTACGATTCAAGAGTTTGAAGAACAAGTGTGGAGCCTAGAGGGAATTCGTCTGATTGTTCGTGCGCCGGAGAACCTTCAGATTCCTGACTATCCGTATCAAAAAGCTGCGACTAGCACGATTAGCCTCACCAAATGGATTCAGACTCGTATCACCCCAGCACTCGGTGATCTCGACGCCACTGTTATCCAAGGCAATGGCGAAGAGCCTCACGGCCGGAATTTGTTGAAAAAGGTACGGGCGACCTACGGAGACTAACGTCACACTGTAGACGTTTCTGTCTTTCACAAGCCCCTAAGCACGTCATACCGCCCTGCCAGGCTAGCCGCCGCCATCCCATCCGCCATGG
>CAUQPA010000194.1:0-7034 GCA_963519325.1 uncultured Pseudomonas sp.
GTCCAGGCGCGCGCGCGCCGAAGGATAGAGACTCTGCAGGGTGGGCGCGCCGCGACTGCCCGGGGGGGTGGCCGGCAGGGCCGCGGCCGGGGCGGCGGCACGCATGCCGCGATACTTGTCTTCGCTGATCTGCTGCACCAGCGCCGGATCGCGCAGGATGCGCGGGCGGATGAACACCACCAGGTTCTGCTTGGTGCTGGAGCGGGTGCGCGACTTGAACAGATTGCCCAGCACCGGCACGTCGCCCAGCAGCGGCACCCGCTGGTCGCTGTCGTTGCCCTCGTTGCTGATCAGGCCGCCGAGGACGATGAGGCCGTTGTCCTCGACCATCACCGTGGTCTTGATCTCGCGCTTGTTGGTGACCACGTCGCTGGCGCGCACGTTGTCGGCCAGCGACGAGACCTCCTGGACGATCTCCATGCGCACGGTGTCGCCTTCGTTGATCTGCGGCTTGAGGCGCAGCTTGACCCCCACCTCGCGGCGCTCGATGGTCTGGTAGGGATTGGCGTTGTTGCTGGTGACCGAACCGGTGACGAAGGGCACCTCCTGGCCGACCATGATCGAGGCCTCGGCGTTGTCCAGGGTCAGCAGCGTCGGCGTCGACAGCAGATTGAAACCGCTCTCGCTGCGCATGGCCTGCAGCAGGGTGACGAAATTCAGCCCGCTGCCACCGATGCGCCCGACCCCGGCGGAGATGCCCTGCATGCCCGACAGCAGACTGCCCAGGGCGGTGGTGTCCTGGTTGGCCGCGGCGGCGGCGATGCCGTTGATGGGCGTGCCATTGGTGAAGTTGACGCTGCCCGCCGGCAGGTTGCCGTTGCGGTCGAGAAACAGCCACTGGACACCCAGCTGGTTGGCCTTGGTATCGGTGATCTCGGCGATGATGGCTTCCACCACCACCTGGGCGCGGCGGATATCCAGCTGGCTGATGATGCGCTTGTAGCCGGCGAGTTCCCGTGGCGGACCGATCAGCACGATGGAGTTGGTCCCCAGGTCCGCTTCCAGGCGAATGCCGGGCGCCCCCGGCGCCAGCGTCCCGCCGCCCTTGGGCAGCGGGGCTTCCCCTTCCTCCCCACCCTCCATAGGGGTGGTATTACCAGCGACGGGTGCCGCGGGAATCTCCACCCGTGCCTCCTGGGTGACCTCGCCGCTCAGGCCGCGCAGCACCTTGACCACCTCGCCGGCCTTGGCGTGGTGCAGATAGACCACCTCGGTGTCGCTGGCGGCATCGCGGGAGACGTCCAGTTCGGCCACCAGCCGGCGCACCTGGCGACGCACGGCCTCGTCGCCGCGCACCATGAGGGCGTTGCTACGGGCGTCCGCCAGCACCTGAAAACCGCCCCCGGCCTGGCCGCGACTGGCCAGCAGGCGCTCCACCAGCGGTGCGGTGTCGCGCGCCTGGGCATGGCGCAGGGTGATCATCTCCACCGGCTCGTCGCGGCCGCGGTCCAGCCGCGTCAGCAGCTGACCGATGCGACTGAGGTTGCTGCGCCAGTCGGTCACCACCAGCAGATTGCTGGCCGGATAGGGCGTGGCCACCCCGACCCGGGCGTCCATCAGCGGACGGACGATACCCAGCAGCTGTTCGAGATTGCCACCGCGCACGGCGAACACCCGGGTCGCCACGGTATCGCCGGCCCCGGCCTTGGCCGGGGCGCCATCATCCAGCTCCACCGGCAGCGGTTCGGTACGGGCGGCCTGGTCCGGCAGGATCTTCACGCTGCCGTCGTCCAGCTCCACCGCGGCGTAGCCGTTGGCGCGCAACTGGGCCAGGGCCAGGGCATAGACATCGTCGGCGGCCAGGGGCTGGGCGCTGCGCACCGTCAGGGTGCCGCGCACCCGCGGATCGATGACGAAGTTGGTGCCGGTGATGCGCCCGACGCTTTCGATGAACAGATCGATCTCGGTGTTCTCGAAGTTGACCTCGAAGCGTTGTTCGGCCTGGGCGCCGAGCAGCCAGAAGGCGAGGAGCAGGCCGCAATAGCTGCGTTTCTTCACAGGGACAGTCTCACGGGTAGGGCCAGGGCACGCCCCTGACGTTCCAGTTCCAGGGTCAGGGCGCCGGTGGCGCGCCAGTGCGGCAGGCGCTGCAGGAGCGCCCGGGTATCGGCCACGGGGACGGCATCCACCCGGCGCAGGACGTCGCCGGGCTCCAGGCCCAGGCCACTGAAGAAGGCCGGCTCGGCGCCGGGTTGCAGGCGGTAGCCGGTCAGCTCGCCATGCTCGCGCACCGGGGTGGCGCGAATGCGCCTGAGCAGGCTGGCCAAGTCACCCTCCTCCGCGCTCGGCAGGGGCGCGGCCTTGACCGGTGCCGGCTTGGCCGTACCGCTGGCGGCGAGCCCGACGAGTTCGCGCGGCGCCGGCCAGGGCAACCGCTCTTCGCGATCGCCGCGGGTGAAGACCAGGCCCTGGGCGTCGATGGCGGTCAGCACCAGACCGGGCGCCAGGCTGTCGCCCTGTACCAGAGACAGCTGGCGATCGCCGTGGCGCAGCACCACCACCGAGCCGTCGATGGGCACCGCCTTGATCGCCCCGACCCACTGGATCGGCAGGCTGCTGGGTGCGGCCTGGCTGGCGGCGCGCCAATGGCCGGCAAGCAGATCGGCCGCCGGTACCGTCTCGACCTGGGCGCTGGGCGCGGGCGTCGGCAGCCACAGCAGGCGCAGGTCGCAGACCACCCGGGCCGCCAGCCAGGCGGCGATGCCTAGCCACAGCAGGGTCAGCAGCCGCAGCGCCAGGGGATGGATGAGCAGGCGCGCCATCAGGCCAGCGACTCCAGACGGCGGCGCAAGGCAGCCAGCGGATGCCAGCCCGGATGACCTTCGACGAACTCCAGGCGTGGCGGCGCCAGGGGCGCCAGGCCCCAGTCGGCGGGCCGGGCGCGCAGATAGGCTTCGAGGCATTGCCACAGCGCCTCGCCAGCGCCGAGTTCGCGCCCCAGGGCAAAGGTGCGACAGGTGAAGGACGCGCCCAGGGGTGCCTGCAGCGGTCCGATGCGCTGGCCGCGCGGCGCGCCGTAGCGGCAGGTCCACGGGACGCCCAGTAGCCGCGGCAGATCCTGGCTGTTGTCCAGCAGCAGGGGTTCGCCGAAGCGGTTGTCGGCGGCCTCCTCCAGGAGCGTGCGCAGGCCGTCCGCCGAGGTGGGCAGATCCAGCACCGTGGCCTCGTGGCCGCCACTGAGGGCGATCAAATGCTCGCGGGTGATCCAGTCGCCCCGCCGCAGGGGCAGGTCGTATCTCAGCCCGGGCAGCAGCACCGGCTGCGCATCGCCACCGCCCAGGGCCGCGGCGATCAGGGCATCCCAGCTGCCGCCGAGCAGGTCGCGGCGCCAGAGATCCACCGGCGCCCGTGCCAGGCGCTGGTCGAGCCAGCCGGCATGGGGCGACCGGGCCTGCGCCAGTTGCCGCTGATAATGCTCCAGCAGGGCTCGATCGGGGACGCGCTCGGCCTGCACCGGATGGAAGACGGCGTCCAGGCGCCAGCCGTCGCGACCGCCCCGGCAGCGGATCTCGAAGATACCGACGCCGCGGCAACCCGGCAGGCACACCGGCAGCGGACGCCCGCTGCCGCGCATCACCGGGATCAGTTCCGGCCAGAGATCCTGGCCGCGGGCGCAGAGCAGCAGGTCCGCTTCCTCCAGCCGCTCGGCCAGCCACAGGCCCGGCCCGCTGCCGACATCGGCCAGCACCACCAGTAGATCGGCCTTGCCCCGAGCCTCGGCCAGCACCGGACGCAGCCGGGTATACCAGTCGGCCAGGGGCGCCTGCTGGTCGCTGGCGTAGGGATCGGTCACGCCGACCAAGGCGATGCGCACCCCGTCGCGCTCGATCAGGGTGAAGGGGGCGACGCCAAGGGCGGTACGCTGTTCTTCGGTAAGGGTGGCGCCCAGCACCGGGCGACCATAACGGCGATAGAGGGCGGCGCTGCGCTCGGGCCAGAGCAGGCGTTCGTCGCTGCTGACGCGGACCTCGCTGCCCAGCAACTGACTGCCCTCGACCCCGGCCTCGCCGCGGGTCAGCTGGGTCAGGCCGCTGCCGTTCCAGCACTGGCCGTTTTCCAGGGTCAGGCTGCGGGTCGCGCCCTGGCGGGTGCGTAACTGGGTCAGCTGGCAGGCCAGGGCGGCATAGCCACCATAGCGCTGGCCGTCGCCACGCCCGGCATCCAACAACGGTGCCAGCGCCGGAGCGAGACGAGCCGCGTCGGCGCCGGTACGCCAGGGCGCGGCGCCGATACGCCCGGCCGGCCCAAGGCGCACCCGCGGTACCACCGGCCAGCCGGGTTCGCGGGCATCCAAGGTATCGGCGACGTAGAGCAATTGGAGATCGGCGTGCACCGGACTGGCGGAAAAGCCTCGGGCACAGCCACCCAGCAGGGGCGCTGAGGCACCCGCCGCGAGCCAACCCAAGACCTGACGTCGTGCCCAGTTGCCCATCCGCTGTCTGCCTTGCGCGCTTAAATGAGGGCGGCATCCTAGGCGGCGAAAGGCTACAAATTCATGACAAAACAGTAGGTTACAAACTGTTACAGCTCAACCGCCAGGAAATGACCGGCTGTAACCTTTCAGTCACCAGACCATCACAGAGGCTTCCTAAAGTCGCCGGCTCCCGTGATCAACCAAGGAAGCTTTGCGCATGAGCACTTTCACGAGCGACGACCGTAACCGCAACGAAAGCGGCAACGAACCGCTGGATGCCGTCGTCGACCGTTACCTGTCGCGCCGCAGTGTCATGAAAGGCGGCCTGGGTGCTGCCATCGCCATGATCGCCGGTGGTGGTCTGACCGCCTGCTTCGACGGCGGTGGCGGTTCCAAGGACGATCCGGCCCCCAGCCAACCCACCACGCCGCAGCTCAAGCTTGGCTTCGAATCCATCCGCGGCGCCCGGCTCGATGCCATCGTCCTGGCCTCCGGCTACAGCGCCCGCACCCTGGCGCCCTGGGGTACCCCGCTGAACAACCTGGCCAACGCTTGGCGCAGCGACGGCAGCAACACCTCCACCGATCAGGCCAATGCCGCCGGCATGCACCACGACGGCATGCACTTCTTCCCGCTGAACAATTCCAGCAGCGACGGCCTGCTGGCCATCAACTACGAATACATCGACCAGAAGGTGCTGCACCCCAACGGCCCGACCAGCACCAACGGCAAGCGTCCGGCCGAGGAAGTGCGCAAGGAGATCAACGCCCATGGCGCGGCGGTGATCCGCATTCGCAAGGTCAACGGCATCTGGCAGGTGGTCACCAACGACGCGCTGAACCGCCGCTTCACTAGCGCCACGCCCATGGAAATCGCCGGCCCGCTGCGCGGCAACGCTAATCTGATCACCCCCTACTCCCCCGACGGCACCCGCACCCGCGGCACCAACAACAACTGCGGCAACGGCTTCACCCCCTGGGGCACCTACCTCACCTGCGAGGAGAACTGGCCGGGCATCTTCGTCAACAAGGGCACCCTGCCGGTCGACCAGAAGCGCATCGGCATCACCAACAAGAGCAACTACGGCTGGGAGACGCCGGCGGGTGACGCCAGCGAGGTGGACAACGAATTCCGCCGCTTCGACCTGACCCCCACCGGCGCCAGCGCGACCCAGGACTTCCGCAACGAAGCCAGCGGCTACGGCTACATCGTCGAGATCGATCCCTACAACAGCGCCGCGCCGGCCACCAAGCGCACCGCCATGGGTCGCTTCCGCCACGAGGGCTCGGCCTACGGCATCCCGGTCGCTGGCCAGCCGCTGGCGTTCTACATGGGCGACGACTCGCGCAACGAATACATCTACAAGTTCGTCTCCGCCGCCGCCTGGGATCCGGCCGACGCCAACTCGGCCAATCGCCTGGCCATCGGCGCCAAGTACCTGGACAACGGTACCCTCTACGTCGCCCGTTTCGACGACGGTGGCAACGGCAAGTGGCTACCGCTGACGGTCAATGCACCGACCAAGGACGGCCGTACCCTGGGCGCCCTCTACGGCGACCTGGCCGGCATCATCCTCAACACCCGCGGCGCCGCCGACGCCGTGGGCGCGACCCCGATGGACCGCCCGGAGTGGACCACGGTCAATCCCTTCACCGGCGAGGTCTACGTCACCCTCACCAACAACTCCGCACGCACCTCGGCCAATGCCGCCAACCCTCGGGTGCCCAACGTCAACGGCCACATCGTGCGCTGGAAGGACAACAGCAACCAGACCGACTTCACCTGGGACATCTTCGTCTTCGGTGCGGACGCCGGCGCGGCACCCTCGATCAACCGTTCCGGCCTGACCGAACTCAATCAGTTCGCCAGCCCTGACGGCCTGGCCTTCGACAGCCGCGGCATCCTCTGGATCGAGACCGACAACGACGGCAACGCCGTCGCCGAGTACACCAACGACCAGTTGCTGGCGGTCATCCCGGCCCAGGTGGTGGACAACAGCGGCAAGCAGGTCGCCATTTCCGCCACCAACCAGACCGCGCTGCGCCGCTTCCTGGTCGGTCCCAATGGCTGCGAGATCACCGGCATCACCTGGACCCCGGACCTGACGACCATGTTCATCAACGTCCAGCACCCGGACAACTGGCCGTTCAGCGAAGTCGCCACCGACGCCACCCCGGCCGGCACCAAGGTGCGCCCCCGCGCCTCCACCGTGGTGATCCAGAAGCTCGACGGCGGCCCCATCGGCGTCTGATCGCGTCGGCGAGAGCCAGGCTCCCCGGTCGGCGACGACCGCGGGAGCCTTTTGCTTTCCAGCGGATTCGAAATCCGTCCCGTCACGCGGAAACGCGCGCAGCGTTTTCTACCTCTGCCCGAATCGATCATCCGCCGACGCGGCCGTTCCTACGGGCGAGGTTGTAACCGCCGATCGCGATCTAACTGGCATTGATGGAGCGGATCGCCTGCTCCGACAGCCCCTTCTCCCCCTTAGGAGAAGGGTTGGGGGTGAGAGCATGCCTGAGCAACGGAGTCACCTGTGGAAAAGGCTGCGCCGTTTTCCACGCTACGGTTCTGGCATTGACGAAGCGGATCGTCTGCTCCGACAACCCCCTCTCCCCCTGGG
>CAUQPA010000195.1:0-7029 GCA_963519325.1 uncultured Pseudomonas sp.
GTAGTGAGCCCAGGTTTCGGCCCAGTCTTCCCAGGGGTGCATGGTGGCGTAGGCACTGATGTACTGGGTTTCCCACTCCGCGGGGGCGCCCTGCTCGTAGTGGCGCTGCAGGGCTTCGCTATAGTCGGCGCGCTCGTCGCCGAACAGGGCGCGGAAGGGTTCTTCCCAGTCGGTCCCCGCGACCAGGCGGTCGAAGTAGTAGTGGCCGACCTCATGGCGGAAGTGGCCGAGCAGGGTGCGGTAGGGCTCGTGCATGTCGGCCCGGACCTTTTCCCGATGGGCGTCGTCCGCTTCGAGGATGTTCAGGGTGATGAGGCCATTGGCATGGCCGGTGGTCGGCGTGCCGTTGGCGTCGGGCGCGAGGAAGTCGAAGGCGAGTCCGCGTTCGGCGTCCACGCTTTGCGGGATCACCTGCAGGCCCAGGCCCAGCAGTTGGGCGACCAGTTGGCGCTTGGCCAGCTCCAGCTTGCGCCAGCGTTCGCCATTGCCCTCGAAGGACAGGTCCGGGATGGTGTGGTTGAGCTGGCAGGCCAGGCAGAACTCGCTGCTGGCCTCGGCGGGTACCAGCCAGTTGCAGGCCGCCGGGGTATCCAGGTTGGCGCAGCGCCGGTAGAGGCTGCTGGACGCCTCGGGCAGTTGCCAGAGACCTCCGTCGGTGGGCTGCAGCGCGGTCGGCGTGCCCTGATCCGGGGCATAGCCCAGGGCATTGCCGCAGGCCAGGCATTCGCTGTTGGGAAAGAAGATGGCCTGCCCGCAGGTGCAGTTGGCGACCTTGCGTTGGGTGGGCAGCGACCGCAGAGCATTGCGCTGCAGACGGTTCGAACTGTAGTTTCCAAGAAAATTGCGCATGAGGGATACCTGGCGAGGACGACCGACGACCAGCGAAACGCTGGCGTCGTGCTAGCGATTTAGTAGAGTGGCTGGCGCTTGGAGTTCCGGGTTGTTCGTCGCCTGACCCGCGCGGTAGGCACTTTGCGGCCCTGCCCGGATTCCGGGGCACGAGATTTGCTCGCTACTTCCGTCTAACCGGTGAACGGAGTCTCCCTGTGTCCATCCATGTCGCCCTGCAGCACGTCAGTCATTACGCCTACGATCGCCCGGTGGAACTGGGCCCGCAGATCGTCCGCCTGCGTCCGGCCCCCCACAGCCGAACCCGGATCCTCTCCTATGCCCTGCGGGTCCAGCCGGAAGGGCATTTCATCAACTGGCAGCAGGATCCCCAGGGCAACTACCTCGCCCGGCTGGTGTTTCCCGAGCCTACCCGCGAATTCCGGGTGGAAGTGGACTTGGTCGCCGAGATGGCGGTCTTCAATCCCTTCGATTTCTTCCTGGAGCCCTACGCCGAGCGCTTTCCCTTCGTCTACGCGGAAGAGGAACGCCGTGAGCTGAGCGCCTTCTGCGAACGCCTGCCGGCCACGCCCCGGTTTGCCAGCTATCTCGCCGAGATCTCCCGGGAGCCGGTGCCGACCCTGGATTTCCTGGTCGCCCTCAACCAGCGGCTGAGCCGCGACGTGGCCTATCTGATCCGCCTCGAGCCCGGGGTGCAGACCCCCGAGGATACCCTGGACAAGGCGTCGGGCTCCTGCCGCGACAGCGCCTGGCTGCTGGTGCAGCTGCTGCGTCACCTGGGCCTCGCGGCGCGTTTCGTCTCCGGCTATCTGATCCAGCTGACCGCCGACCAGAAGGCCTTGGACGGACCCTCCGGGACCGCCGTGGACTTCACCGATCTGCACGCCTGGTGCGAGGTCTATCTGCCTGGCGCGGGCTGGATCGGCCTGGACCCCACCAGCGGGCTGCTGGCGGGCGAGGGGCACATCCCCCTGGCCTGCAGTCCCGAGCCGGCGTCGGCGGCGCCGATCTCCGGGCTGGTCAGCGAGAGCGAATGCACCTTCGAGCACCACATGGCGGTGGAGCGGCTGTGGGAGGCACCGCGGGTCACGCGGCCCTACGACGAGCACCAGTGGCGGGACATCCTCGCCCTCGGCCAGCGGGTGGACAGTGACCTGCTGGTGCAGGACGTGCGCCTGACCCTGGGCGGCGAGCCGACCTTCGTCGCCCTCGACCATCCGGACGACGAGGAGTGGAGCACCGCTGCCCTGGGGCCGAACAAGCGGCGCCTGGCCACCAAGCTGTTCCAGCGCCTGCGCGAGCACTATGCGCCCAAGGGCCTGGTGCATTTCGGCCAGGGCAAGTGGTACCCGGGCGAGCAGCTGCCGCGCTGGTCGCTCAACTGTTTCTGGCGCGCCGATGGCCAGCCGCTGTGGCGCGATGCCGCGCTGCTGGCCGACGAACGCCTTGACTACGGTGCCGATGCGGCCCTCGCCGAGCGCTTCGTGCAAGGCGTGGCGCAGCGCCTGGGGGTGGCCGACGAGCACCGCTTCCCGGCCTTCGAGGACTGGCTCTACTTCCTCTGGCGCGAGCAGCGCCTGCCGATCAACGTCGACGCCAGCGATTCTCGGCTGAACGATCCGCTGGAGCGCGAGCGCCTGCGCCGGGTGTTCGCCCAGGGCCTGGACCGGGTGGTGGGCTACGTCCTGCCGCTGGCCCGGACCGCCGCCGAGGATGCCTGGCGCACCGGGCCCTGGTTCCTGCGCGAGCAGCAGTGCCGGCTGGTGCCGGGCGACTCGCCGCTGGGCTATCGGCTGCCGCTGGATTCCCAGCCCTGGGTGCGCGAGGAAGACTATCCCTATCTGCATCCGACCGATCCCAACCAGCCGCTGGCGCCCCTGCCCGATCCGGTCCGCCTGCAGGAGCGCTGGCGCCAGCCGCGGCCGCTCGCGAAACCCGCCCAGGCCGCGCCGGAGGCCTTCGCCTCGGCCGCCGACATCGTCCGCACCGCTTTCTGCGCCGAGCCGCGCGAGGGGCGGCTGTACCTGTTCATGCCACCCCTGGCGCGGCTGGAAGACTACCTGGAGCTGGTCGCCGCCATCGAGGACACCGCCACCGCGCTGGGCTGCCCGGTGGTGCTGGAAGGCTACGAGCCACCGCGCGATGCCCGGCTGAGCAATTTCCGGGTAACCCCCGATCCGGGTGTCATCGAGGTCAACATCCATCCGGTAGCGAGCTGGGATGCCCTGGTCGAGCAGACCGAGTTCCTCTACGAGGCCGCCCGGCTGTCGCGCCTGACCACCGAGAAGTTCATGATCGATGGCCGCCACACCGGCACTGGCGGCGGCAGCCACTGCGTGCTCGGCGGGGCCACGCCGGCCGATTCGCCGTTCCTGCGCCGTCCCGATCTCCTGCGCAGCCTGATCAGCTACTGGCACAACCATCCCTCGCTGTCCTACCTGTTCGCCGGCCTGTTCATCGGTCCGACCTCCCAGGCGCCGCGGGTCGATGAGGCGCGCAACGATGCCCTCTACGAACTGGAGCTGGCCTTCGCCCAGCTGCCGCCGCCGGGCGCGGAGTGTCCGCCCTGGCTGGTGGACCGCCTGCTGCGCAACCTGCTGGTAGACGTAACCGGCAACACCCACCGCGCCGAATTCTGCATCGACAAGCTCTATTCGCCCGACAGCGCCACTGGCCGCCTCGGCCTGCTGGAGCTGCGCGCCTTCGAGATGCCGCCCCACGGCCGGCTGCAACTGGTGCAGCAACTGCTGCTGCGCGCGCTGGTCGCCCGCTTCTGGCGCGAACCCTATGCTCCCGAGCGGCTGGCGCGCTGGGGGACCGAATTGCATGACCGCTACCTGCTGCCGCATTTCATCCAGGAGGATTTCCGCGACGTCCTCGCCGAACTGGCCGAGGCCGGCTACGCCTTCGATCCCGCCTGGTTCGCCGCGCACTTCGAATTCCGCTTTCCCAAATATGGCGATTTCGCGGTCAAGGGCATCGAGCTGGAGCTGCGCCAGGCACTGGAGCCGTGGCATGTGCTGGGCGAGGAGGGCGTCATCGGCGGGACGATGCGCTACGTCGACTCCTCCCTGGAGCGGGTCCAGGTTAGGGTCACGGGCCTGGCGCCCGATCGCTACGCCTTGCTCTGCAACGGCGCCCGGGTGCCGCTGCGGGCAACCGGCCGGGTCGGCGAGTACGTCGGCGCGGTGCGCTTCCGCGCCTGGCAGCCGGCCTCGGCACTGCACCCCAACCTGGGGGTGGACGCCCCCCTGGTGTTCGATCTGCTCGATACCTGGATGCAGCGCTCCCTGGGTGGTTGCCAGTATCATGTCGCCCATCCCGGCGGCCGTAACTACGCTACGCTACCGGTCAACGCCTACGAGGCGGAAAGCCGGCGCCTGGCGCGCTTCTTCCGCTTCGGGCATACCCCCGGACGCCAGTTGCCGCTGCCCCTCGACAGCAGTCTGGAAACGCCCTTCACCCTGGATCTGCGCCAGACCCACGTCAGCCGACCGCACTAGACATGCACCCAACCTCCCCACGTGCCGCCCTCGAGGCGGCCGGCAGCTTCAACGAACTCTGGGACCCTCGCGGTGGCGTGCGGCCGACCTGGCGGCGCTTCTATGGGCACCTGGCCGGTCTGCGCCCGGCGCAGCTCGACCAGCGCCAGGCCCTGATCGCCCGGCAGATCCAGGAAAACGGCGTGACCTACAACGTCTACGCCGATCCCAAGGGCAGCGACCGGCCCTGGGCGCTAGACCTGCTGCCGCAGCTGATCTCGGCGGAGGAGTGGGCCCCGCTGGCCGCCGGGGTGGCCCAGCGGGCGCGGCTGTTGAACCGGGTGCTGGGTGATCTCTACGGCGAGCAGCGCCTGCTGCGCGAGGGCCTGCTGCCGCCGGAACTGGTGTTCGGCCACAACAACTTCCTCTGGGCCTGCCAGGGCCTGCGCCCGCCGGGCGACACCTGGCTGCATGTCTACGCGGTGGACCTGGCGCGGGCGCCGGACGGGCGCTGGTGGGTGCTGGCGGACCGGACCCAGGCGCCGTCCGGCGCCGGCTATGCCCTGGAGAACCGCCATATCGTGGCGCGGGCCTTTCCCGAATTGCACCGCGACCTGCAGGTGCAATCGCTCAACGGCTATTTCCAGGCCTTGCAGCGCACCCTGAGCGCCGGACTGGATACCGGCGACGAGGCGCCCCTGGCGGTCCTGCTCACCCCCGGCCGCTACAACGAGACCTATTTCGAGCACCTGTACCAGGCGCGGCAACTGGGCTTTCCGCTGGTGGAAGGCCAGGACCTCACGGTGCGCAACGCCTGCCTCTACCTGAAGACCCTCAGCGGCCTGCGACGCGTCCATGCGGTATTCCGCCGCCTGGACGACGACTTCTGCGATCCCCTGGAGCTGCGCACCGACTCGGCCCTGGGCGTGCCCGGCCTGCTGGAGGCGGTGCGCCAGGGCAACGTCATCATGGCCAATGCCCTGGGCAGCGGCCTGCTCGAATCGCCCGGCCTGCTGGGCTTCCTGCCAGGGGTGTGCCAGGCGCTGCTGGGCGAGTCCCTGACGCTGCCCGCCGTCGCCACCTGGTGGTGCGGCGAGACGCCGGTACGGGAGGAGGCCCTGGCGCGGCTGGGCGAACTGGTGATCAAGCCGGCCTATCCCTCCCAGCGCTTCGAACCGGTGTTCGGCAAGGCGCTGGATGCCGGGGAGCGTGCCGCCCTGCGCGAGCGCATCGCGGCACGGCCCCACGCCTATGTCGCCCAGGAGCGCATCCAGCTGTCGCGGGCGCCGGTCTGGCAGGGCGGTAGCCTGCAGTCCCGCGCCATCGGCATGCGCGTCTACGCGGTGGCCAGCGAAGGCGGCTACTGGGTGATGCCCGGCGGCCTGACCCGCGTCGCCCACGAGGGCGCCGAGGTGGTCTCCATGCAGCGCGGCGGGTCGAGCAAGGACACCTGGGTGCTGGGTGGCGGCCGCAGCGCGACCGAGGTGCCGAGCGCCCGGGTCCTGGGTGTGCGCGATCTGGTACGCAAGGATCCCTTCCTGCCCTCGCGTACCGCCGAGAATCTGTTCTGGTACGGCCGCTACAGCGAGCGCTGCGAGGATGCCGCGCGGCTGCTGCGCATCGTGCTCAGCCGCTACCTGGATGCCGACGACCAGGGCCCGGCGGTACAGGCCGCCATCGAACTGGCCATGGCCCTGGAGCTGCTGCCGGAAGAGGGCACCCTCGCCGAACAGCTGCACGCGGCCCTCGGCCCGGGTGAATTCCCCAGTGGCCTGGGGGCCAACCTGCAGCGCCTGCACTGGGCCGCGGCCCAGGTCCGCGGGCGGCTGTCCCCGGAGAACTGGCGCGCCATCCGCGAGGTGGAGCGCGAGGCGCGCGGCCTGGGCCAGGTGGGCAGCGAGCCGGGCGAGGCGCTGCAGAGCCTCAACCGCCTGGTGATGGCCCTGGCAGCGGTGGCTGGCTTTACCTTCGATGACATGACCCACGACGAGAGCTGGCGCTTCCTGATGATCGGCCGGCGCATCGAGCGGGTGCAATTCCTCGCCGGCAGCGTGGCGCACTTCCTCGAAGGCGGCGCCACCTGGGACGCGGCGGGACTGGAATGGCTGCTGGAACTGGGCAACAGCATCATCACCTACCGCTCCCGCTACCAGGCAGCGCCCCAGCTGATCCCGGTACTGGACCTGCTGATGCTGCACGAGCACAACCCCTATTCGATCCGCTTCCAGCTGCATGCGTTGATCAACGCTGTGGAGCACCTGGAGCGCTACCACGGCCTGCCGCGCGATCCGGCGCTGAACGACGCCTATGATCGCCTGCGCCGCTTCGACCTCGGCACCCTGGAAAGCACCCTGTTCGGCGATGTCGGCCGGGTCGAGGTGCAACAGGGTCTGGCGCGCCTGCTGCGGCAGATCGCCGACGCCAGCGGCCAGCTGTCCGAGCGGGTCATCTATCGCTGCTTCGCCCATGTCGACGCCGTGAGCCAGCGAACGGTATCCATGTGATGAACCAGGTCCGCTACCGCATCCAGCACGACACCCACTACCGCTACGAGGCTCCGGTGTCGCTGTCGCAGCAATTGCTGCACCTGTTGCCGCGCGACTGCGCCTGGCAACGCTGCCTGTCGCGGCAACTGGCCATCCTGCCCGCGCCGACCCAGCGCCAGGACGCCACCGATGCCTTCGGCAACCCCCTGACG
>CAUQPA010000196.1:0-7028 GCA_963519325.1 uncultured Pseudomonas sp.
CAGTCGGCGCCGCCGGTCACCGAGGCCGCGGCTCCGGTGGGCAATGCCTTCACCGACGACCGGGACAGCTGGCCCTATCCGGATCGCCGGGTGCTGGTGATCGAGGACGAGGTGCCCTTCGCCCAGATCCTCTACGACCTGGCCCATGAGCTGAAGTACAGCTGCCTGGTCACCCATCGCGCCGAGGAAGGCTTCGCCGCCGCCCTGGAATACCGCCCGGACGCCATCCTGCTGGACATGGGCCTGCCGGACCACTCCGGCCTGACGGTGCTGGAGCGGCTCAAGGAAAATCCGCTGACCCGGCATATCCCGGTGCACGTGGTCTCGGCCTCGGATCGCATCGAGACCGCCATGCACATGGGCGCGGTCGGCTACGCCATCAAGCCCACCACCCGCGACGAGCTCAAGGAGGCCTTCGGCCGCCTGGAAGCCAAGTTCGCCGCCGGTATCAAGCGGGTGCTGCTGGTGGAGGACGACGCCCTGCAGCGGGACAGCATCGCCAAGCTGATCGGCGACGTGGACGTGGAGATCACCGCGGTGGAGATGGGCAGCCAGGCCCTGGAACTGCTGCGCGCGGAGGTCTACGACTGCATGGTCATCGACCTCAAGCTGCCCGACATGGAGGGCGGCGAATTGCTCGAACGCATGGCCAGCGAGGACATCTGCTCCTTCCCGCCGGTGATCGTCTACACCGGCCGCAGCCTGTCGCGCGACGAAGAAGCCGCGCTGCTCAAGTATTCGCGGTCCATCATCATCAAGGGTGCCCGTTCGCCGGAGCGGCTGCTCGACGAGGTGACGCTGTTCCTGCACAAGATCGAGGCCGACATGCCGCTGGATCGCCAGCGCATGCTGGAGAGCGCCCGCAGCCGCGAGAAGGCCTTCGACGGCCGCACCCTGCTGCTGGTGGACGACGACGTGCGCAACATCTTCGCCCTCACCAGCGCCCTGGAGCAGAAGGGCGCCAAGGTGGAGATCGCCCGCAACGGCCTGGAGGCGCTGGAGAAGCTTGACAACAGCGACACCATCGACCTGGTGCTGATGGACATCATGATGCCGATGATGGATGGCTACGAAGCCATGCGCGAGATCCGCAAGCGGCCGCACATGAAGAAGCTGCCGATCATCGCCATCACCGCCAAGGCCATGAAGGACGACCAGGAGCGCTGCCTCGCCGCCGGCGCCAGCGACTACCTGGCCAAGCCCATCGACCTGGACCGGCTATTCTCGCTGATCCGCGTCTGGATGCCCTCGCTGGAGCGCCTCTAGGTCATGAGCGAGCGGCTGCAGGACATCGAGCTGAGGTTGCTGCTGGAAGGCATCTTCCTCAGGTACAGCCACGACTTCCGCAACTACTCCAAGGCCTCGCTCAAGCGCCGGGTGCTGCAGGCGCTGGCGCGCTTCGAGTGCCCGAGCATCTCGGCGCTGCAGGACCGGGTGCTGCGCGATCCGGCGCTGTTCGCCGAGCTGCTGCAATTCATCACCATCCCGGTGAGCGAGATGTTCCGCGATCCGGGCTACTTCCTCGCCCTGCGCCAGCAGGTGGTGCCGGTGCTGCGCACCTATCCCTCGCTCAAGGTGTGGATCGCCGGCTGCAGTACCGGCGAGGAAGTCTTCTCGATGGCCATCCTGTTCCAGGAAGAGGGGCTGCTGGACCGCACCCTGTTCTATGCCACCGACATCAATCCGCGCTCCATGGACAAGGCCCGCCAGGGCATCTTCCCGCTGGAGCGGATGCGTGCCTACACCTCCAGCTACCAGAAAGCCGGCGGCACCCGGGCCTTCTCCGACTACTACACCGCGGCCTACGACGGCGCCCTGTTCGACAAGTCGCTGATCGCCAACGTGACCTTCGCCGACCACAGCCTGGCCACCGACAGTGTCTTTTCCGAGACGCAGCTGGTGTCCTGCCGCAACGTGCTCATCTACTTCAACAAGAATCTGCAGAATCGGGCGCTCGGGCTGTTCCACGAGTCCCTGAGTCACCGCGGCTTTCTGGGCCTGGGCAGCAAGGAGTCGCTGGACTTCTCCGCCTATGCCAGCCACTTCGAGCCGGTGGTGAAGCAGGAACGGCTGTTCCGCAGGCTCTAGCATGTTCCCGCCCTTCAAGCCGTTGCGCCTGATCGTCATCGGAGCCTCTGCCGGCGGGCTGCAGGTGCTGCTGCGTCTGCTCGCCGCGCTGCCGGCCAGTTATCGCCTGCCGCTGGCGGTGGTGCTGCACCTGCCCGACGACCGCACCTCGCGGCTGGCCGAATTGTTCCAGACCCGTCTGGCACTGCGGGTGCGCGAGGCCGAGGACAAGGACGCTATACTGCCGGGCACCCTGTATTTCGCGCCGCCGGGCTATCACCTGCTGGTGGAAGACGACTTCACCCTGTCGCTGTCGCGCGACGAGCCGGTGCAATTCTCCCGGCCGTCCATCGACGTGCTGTTCGAAAGCGCGGCCGATGCCCTGGGCGGACAGGTCTGCGGCATCCTGCTGACCGGTGCCAACCAGGACGGCGCCAGCGGGCTGCACACCCTGAGCCAGAACGGTGGCGTCACGGTCGTCCAAGCGCCGAGCTCGGCCGAGGTCCCGACCATGCCCGAGGCGGCGCTGAAGAGATTCCACCCGGATTTCGTGCTGGATGTGCCGGGCATCCATCTATTGCTCACCGAGCTGGAACGCGACCATGGCTGATGTACCCGTCGAGCAGGCGAAGATCCTTCTCGTAGACGACCTGCCGGAGAACCTTCTGGCACTGGAAGCCTTGCTGCGTAGCGAGGAGCTGGAGATCTTCCAGGCCACCTCCGCCGAGGCGGCGCTGGAGCTGTTGCTGATGCACGAGTTCGCCCTGGCGATCCTCGACGTGCAGATGCCGGGCATGAATGGCTTCGAACTGGCGGAGATGATGCGCGGCCTGGAAAAGACCCGGCACATCCCCATCGTCTTCGTCAGCGCCGCCGGCCGCGACCTGAACTATGCCTTCAAGGGCTACGAGAGCGGTGCGGTGGACTTCCTGCACAAGCCCCTCGACGTCCATGCGGTGAAGAGCAAGACCCGGGTGTTCGTCGACCTCTACTGGCACCGCAAGCGCCTCGCCGAGCAGCTGGTGGCCCTGGAGCAGAGCCGCCAGGAGCAGGAAGTCCTGCTCGCCGAGCTGCGCCAGACCCAGGTGGAGCTGCAGCAGGCGGTACGCACCCGCGACGACTTCATGTCCATGGTCTCCCATGAGCTCAAGACGCCGCTCAACACCCTGATGCTCGAAGCCCAGCTGCGCCGCATGTACCTGGACAAGGGCAAGCTGGAGGCCTTCACCCCCGACAAGCTGGCCGGCATGGCCGAGCGTGACGAGCGGCAGATCCAGCGGCTGGTACACCTGATCGACGACATGCTCGACATCTCGCGCATCCGCACCGGCAAGCTGTCGATCCGTCCGTCCCAGTGCGACCTCGCCGCCCTGGTGAACACCGTGGTGGACAGCTTCGCCTCGCAATTCGCCGCTGCCGGCTGCGCGGTGGAGCTGCACGCCGAAGGCTCGGCCCCGGGCTACTGGGACGAATTCCGCATCGAGCAGGTGATCACCAACCTGCTGACCAACGCCATGAGATACGGCGCCGGGCGGCCGGTGGAAATCTCCCTGCGCAGCGATGGGGCCGACGTCGAGCTGAGCGTCAAGGACCATGGCATCGGCATCCCGGTGGAACACCAGGCGCTGATCTTCCGCCAGTTCGAGCGCGCCAGCGGCACCGAGAACATCGCCGGCCTGGGCCTGGGACTCTATATCGCCGACCAGATCGTCAAGGCCCACCGCGGCAGCCTGCACGTGGAAAGCAGCGCCGGGCAGGGGGCGACCTTCCGACTACGGCTGCCTTGCCTGGCGGCCTAGGGAGCATTGACAGGACCCCGGGGCGCCCGCGAGAATCAGGTAAAGAGGTGGGATGTCATACCTCTTGCCAGATAACTCCATAAGAAGGCGCCCGTCCATGTCCGAAGTCCGCTCGACCCGCTTCCATCGTCTGCTGCTGACCGGCGCTGCCGGCGGCCTCGGCAAGGAGCTGCGCCAGCGGCTCAAGTCCCATGCCGAGATCCTGCGGCTGTCCGACATCGCGCCGATGGAACCCGCTCAAGGCCCAGCGGAGGAGGTGGTGACCTGCGACCTGGCGGACAAGGCCGGCGTCCATGCCCTCGTCGAAGGCGTCGATGCCATCCTGCACTTCGGTGGCATCTCCACCGAGCATGCCTTCGAACCCATCCTCGAAGCCAACATCCGCGGCACCTTCAACCTCTACGAGGCGGCGCGCCGCCATGGCGTGAAGCGCATCGTCTTCGCCAGCTCCAACCATGTCATCGGCTTCTACCGCCAGGACCAGCGCATCGACGCCAGCGTGCCTCAGCGCCCGGACAGCTACTACGGCCTGTCCAAGGCCTTCGGCGAAGACCTGGCCAGCTTCTACTTCGACCGCCACGGCATCGAGACGGTGAGCATCCGCATCGGCTCCTCCTTCCCCGAGGCGCAGAACCGCCGCATGCTCGCCACCTGGCTGAGCTACGCGGACCTCACCGACCTCATCCTGCGCAGCCTGACCACGCCGGAAGTCGGCCACACCATCGTCTACGGCGCCTCCAACAACCGCGACAGCTGGTGGGACAACCGCCTGGCCGCGCACCTGGGCTTCCAGCCCAAGGACAGCTCCGAGCCATTCCGCGCCAAGGTCGAGGCCCAGCCGCTGCCGGCGGCGGATGATCCGTCGCTGGTCTACCAGGGTGGTGCCTTCGTCGCCACCGGCCCCTTCGACGACTGAGGCCGGCCATGACTGCCGAATTGCTGGTCGATGCCCGCAACGCCACCGGCGAGTGCCCGGTCTGGCACGTCGCCGAAGGGGCACTCTACTGGGTCGATATCCCCGCCCAACGCCTGCACCGCTGGACCCCGGGCGGAGCCCTGGACAGCTGGACCGCACCGGAAATGCTGGCCTGCATCGCTGTCCGTGAGAGCGGCGGCTGGCTGGCCGGCCTGGAAAGCGGTCTCTTCGCCCTGCAGACCCAGGCCACCGGTCAATTGACCGGCGAACGCCTGGTCACCCTCGACCACGCCCAGCCGGCGATGAGATGCAACGACGGTCGCTGTGATCGCCAGGGCCGCTTCCTGGTGGGCACCATGGTGCAGGACATGGCCCAGGGCGCCGCAGCGGGGCGTCTCTACAGCCATACGGCAGGCGAGGGGGCTCGGTTGCTGCTGGACGACCTCATCGTGCCCAACGGCCTGGCGCTGAGCCCCGATGGCCGCACCCTCTACCTCTCCGACTCCCATCCCAGCCGCCAGCAGATCTGGGCCTTCGACTACGATCCCGAGACTGGCACGCCGACCAACCGGCGCCTGTTCGTCGACATGAACACCCATCCGGGGCGACCCGACGGTGCGGCGGTGGATGTCGATGGCTGCTACTGGATCTGCGGCAACGATGCCGGCCTGATCCATCGCTTCACCCCCGAGGGTCGCCTGGATCGCTCCCTGGCCGTACCGGTCAAGAAGCCCGCCATGTGCGCCTTCGGTGGACGCAACCTGGATACCCTGTTCGTCACCTCCATCCGCCCGGGTGGCGACCTGAGCGACCAGCCGCTGGCCGGGGGGCTGTTCGCCCTGGATCCCGGGGTCCAGGGCCTACCCGAACCCGCGTTCGCGGGCTGAGTGGCAAGCGGGTCAGGCGCAACGGGAGCCTTGGCAGGGGCGCGCCTGCGCCTCCACGAGTGCTCGGCCACGGCAGGACACCGGTTGTCATGCTTTTGTCATGATCGGCGGCGAGTCGGGAGCCTGGGCGACCTATAATGGGGCTTTAGCTGTCGTCCGCCGCCGTCATGACCACTTCCCCCGCGCTGCGCCCCACCGCCCGTTACTACGGCCTGGAATGGTTGAGATTCCTCATGGCGCTGTACATGGTCGTCTACCACCTGGGCGGGCTCTACAGCGATCTGCCCGACGCCTTCCGTCGCCTGGCCGGCATGGGCTTCTTCGCCACCAGCACCTTCTTCCTGCTCTCCGGCTTCCTGCTGGCCCACGTCAGCCTGGATCGCCAGGGCGCGCTCAAAGGCAGCTCGCGCGGCTTCGTGCTGCGTCGCCTGTGCAACCTCTATCCCATCCACCTGCTCACCCTGCTGGTGGCCCTGGGCCTGGCCTATGGGCTGTCCCAGGACTCCTGGCTGGAGCATGGGGTGCCGGTCTACTACAACCAGCATCCCTATCTGCAGCTGGACGAAGGCAGCCAGCTGGATGAGCTGCTGCCGCTGTCCTGGCTGGCCGCCACCACCCATGTGCTCCTGCAACTGCTGCTGCTGCAATCCTGGGAGCCACGCTTTCTCTGGCTCAACGGCGCCGCCTGGTCGATCTCGGCGCTGTTGTTCTTCTACCTGCTGTTCCCCCTGCTCGGCCCGCGGCTGATGCGCCTGCGCCGCTGGGCCCTGGCCGCCGGCGGTCTCTGGGGCCTCTATCTGCTCGGCCCGCTGCTGGCCACCTGGGCCCAGGCCTTCGATACCGTCACCGTCGGCGTCATCCACCGCAATCCGCTGATCCGCCTGCCGGAATTCCTGCTCGGCATCCTGCTCTATCGCGCCGTACAGGAGCCCTGGGTGGCCGAGACGACCCAGCGCCTGCGCGTCCCTCTATTGCTGTTCGGCCTCATCGGCCTCTGGCTCGGCGCCCTGCTGCTGGAAGGCGACGGCCGCCGCTGGTTCTACCTGGTCCACAACGGCCTGCTGACGCCTTTCCAGGCGGCAGTGCTGCTGGCCTGCGCCACCTTCGGCGAGCCCGACCGCGCCGGCGTGCGCCGCCTGGCCCAGCGCCTCGGCGAAGCCTCGCTGTGCATCTTCGCCGTCCACACCCCGCTGATCGGCGTGCTCGAACCCTGGACCCGCACCCTGCTGGGCTGGATGCACCTGGCCGGCGACAGCCTCGAAGACCTGGCCGAAGACGTCGGCGAGGTACTGGCGCTGCCCATCCCCATTCCCGGCTGGATGCTACCGCTGCACCTGCTGCTCATCGTCCTCCTCGGCC
>CAUQPA010000197.1:0-7023 GCA_963519325.1 uncultured Pseudomonas sp.
CCTTGACCCCACCATCCTTGCCGACCAGATAGAGGGTGGCCGGCTGCCCGGCGCGGGCATCGAGCGCCTTGAGCAGCGCCTGGGTCTGCTGCGGGCGCAATGGCCGGTCGTTACGGCTGCCGGCGCCGCCCACCACCGTATAGAGCACCATCTCCCGCTCGACAAAGGCTTCGCGATTGGCCGGTTGCGCCAGTTCGGCACATAGCTGCGTCACCTGGGGATCGTTCGCCGTAGGTGCCACCAGGATCAGCGGTCGCGTCTGCCAACGCTCAGCGTCGAGGGGGTTGTCAGCGGCCTGGGCCGTAGCTACCAGACCGGCGAGCAAGGTGGTCGCCACCCCGACCAGGGACAGGATCTTCATGGATGCTTCCTCCGACCTCTTGGACTCCAACTCTCTAGCCTTGACCTCAGGCAAGCGATACGGATCGCCCCAGCGACGTCCCGTTACAGAAAGAAGATCGTCCAGCTTTTCAGGAATCACCAAAATCTTCTTTGAACGCGCAATAAATCACCAACAAACAGGCAAGGACGTTCAAAGCTGCCAATTTTAAAAAGAACATTGCGAGCCCTACCCTGGGCGGACTAACGTAGGCGCCATGCACAACGCCCATACCCTCATCCTCCTCCGGCAGCACCGCTGCCTGCGATTGGTCAGTCCACGACTGCGAAGCTCGACCGCGCTCGTTTCGTAAGTCCCGACCACGCCCAAGGAAAGACCCACCATGACCATGCTCAAAGATCCCTCGAAGAAATACCGTCCCTTCACGCCCGTCGTCCTGCCCGACCGTACCTGGCCGGACAAGCTCATCGACAAGGCGCCGATCTGGCTGTCCACCGACCTGCGCGATGGCAACCAGTCGCTGATCGAGCCGATGGACGCCGAGAAGAAGATGGCCTTCTTCAAGTGCCTGGTTGCCGTGGGCCTGAAGGAGATCGAGGTGGGCTTCCCCTCCGCCTCCCAGACGGACTTCGACTTCGTCCGCGAGCTGATCGAGGGTGGCCATATCCCCGACGACGTCACCATCCAGGTGCTGACCCAGGCCCGTGACGACCTCATCGAGCGCACCTTCGAATCACTCAAGGGTGCCAAGCGCGCCATCGTGCACTACTACAACGCCTGCGCCCCGAGCTTCCGCCGCATCGTCTTCAACCAGGACCAGGCCGGGGTCAAGGCCATCGCCGTGGCCGCTGGCCAGACCATCGTGCGCCTGGCCGCCGAGCGCCCGGAGACCCAGTGGGGCTTCGAGTACTCCCCCGAGGTGTTCAGCTCCACCGAGACCGACTTCGCCGTCGAGGTGTGCAACGCCGTGATCGGGGTGTTCCAGCCGACCCCGGCCAACAAGCTGATCCTTAACCTGCCGGCCACCATCGAGTGCGCCACGCCGAACAACTACGCCGACCAGATCGAGTGGTTCGGCCGCCACATCGACCGCCGCGACAGCGTGCTGATCAGCGTCCACACCCACAACGACCGCGGCACCGGCGTGGCCGCCTCGGAGCTGGCGGTCATGGCCGGCGCCGATCGCGTCGAAGGCTGCCTGTTCGGCAACGGCGAGCGCACCGGCAATGTCTGCCTGGTGACCCTGGCACTCAACCTCTACACCCAGGGCGTCGACCCCGAGCTGGATTTCTCCGACATCGATGCCGTGCGCAAGACCGTCGAGGAATGCAACCAGTTGCCGGTACACCCGCGCCACCCCTATGTCGGCGACCTGGTCCACACCGCCTTCTCCGGCTCCCACCAGGACGCCATCCGCAAGGGCTTCGCCCAGCAGCAACCGGACGCCCTCTGGGAAGTGCCCTACCTGCCCATCGACCCGGCCGACAACGGTCGCGACTACGAGGCGGTCATCCGCGTCAACAGCCAGTCGGGCAAGGGCGGCATCACCTTCCTGCTGGAGCAGGAATACGGCATCAGCCTGCCGCGCCGCATGCAGATCGAATTCAGCCAGGTGGTCCAGCGCGAGACCGACCGCCTGGGCCTGGAGATGACCGCCGCCCAGATCCACGGGCTGCTCGAACAGGAATACCTGCAGGCCAAGAGCCCCTATGCCCTGGTCAGCCACAAGCTGCGCGAGGAAGACGGCACCTCCACTGTCGACATCCAGGTAGCCGTCGAAGGCCGTACCGAGCACTGGCACGGCACCGGCAAGGGCCCGCTGGAAGCCCTGGTGGCCAGCCTGCCCGAGGCGGTGGAGATCATGGACTACCATGAACACTCCATTGGCGCCGGCACCAACGCCAAGGCCGCGTCCTACATCGAGATCCGCCTGGAAGGCCAGCGTCCGCTGCACGGCATCGGCATCGACGAGAACATCACCACCGCCAGCTTCCGGGCGCTGCTCAGTGCCCTGAACCGCGCGGTCACCCAGGCACAGGCCAAGGCCGCCTGAGCCTGACGCTGGTCAAAGCAAAGGGAATGCCCGTCGGCGTTCCCTTTTTTTATGTCACCGCTGCGTCGATACTGATCGCCTTAAGGACTTTCCGCTCCCGCCGCGCGGTCTGGCGAAGGGACCGTTCCAGTACGGACGATCAATGAAGGTATCTTCACTTCGCGTTTTACCCGCCCTGTTTAGCGCCCTGGCGCTCTGTGGCGTGTTCCTGACCGCATCCCTGGTATGCATAGCGCTCGCCCGCCAGGATGCCAGCTCGGTCCCCACGCTCTGGTTGCCCAATGGCCTGGCGCTGGCGTGGTTGCTGCGCAGCCAGCGGCGGCAATGGCCCCTGCTGGCCGCCGCGGTACTGGTGGCCGCCAGCCTGACCGACCTGCTGAGCGGCGGCCAGCTGTTGCTCGGGCTGGGCTTCGGGCTGAGCAGCCTGGCGGAAATCCTGCTCGGTGCCACGCTGCTACGCCGCCATAGCCTGGCGTTCGATCGCAATATCGCCGCCATGGGCCGGCTGCTGGTCCAGGGCGTCTTGCTGCCGCCACTGCTCGGCGCCGCCCTGGGCACCCTGGTCTTCGGCCTCAATGGGGAAACCGGGCTGCTGACCATCGCCGTGCACTGGTACATCGGCGACGCCCTCGGTCTGTTGGTGGTGCTGCCGCTGGCCTTCCTGCCCTGGCCGGTCAGGCTGTCTGCCTTCACCCGACATGGTCCCAAGGAATTCCTCGCCCTGCTGGTGCTGAGCCCGCTGCTGGCGATCGGCATCCTGGACTATCTGCCCTACCCCTTCGTCTACCTGGCGACGCTCCTGCTGGTATTGACCATGCGCCTGACCGTGGCCGGCACGGCGCTCATCGGCGGTCTCCACATCCTCATCCTGGGCACCCTCATCGCCTACGATCACGTCATCGACCTGACCCAGGTCTCGCTGGCCATCCAGGCCCTGACCTACATTCCCGTGGCGCTGATGCAGATTCCCCCGCTACTGCTCGCCGCCGCCGTGCAGCAGAGCCGCCATCAGCACCAGCGCCTGCAGCGCAACGAGGCTCGCTACCGGCATGCCATGCACTCCGCCCCCTATGGCATGGCACTGCTGTCCACCGCGGGCCGCCTGTCGAACGTCAATCCCGCCCTGGAAGCCATGCTCGGCTATCCGCGCGGCACCCTCGATGGCCTGCAGTTGCGCGACCTGCTCGCCACCCCCGACCTCGAACCGGACCTCGGCGAAGACGAGCAGACGCTGCAGCTGCGCCACCATCAGGGTCATGCCCTCTGGGTGGCACTGGCCTGCTCCCCCGATCACGACGACCAGGATTTGCTGTCGGGCTATCTCGTCCAGCTTCGCGACATCGATGCCGAGCGGCGCGCCGATGACACCAACGCTCATTTGCGCGAACGCCTGCAACTGGCCATTCGCGCCAGCAATGTCGGGATCTGGGAGTGGGACAGCCGCAATCGGCTGTTCATCGCCGATGCCAAGGTCCACGAGCTCTACGGACTGCCGGTGATCGAAGGCCATCACGACCTGACGATCTGGATCGCGGCCCTGCATCCGGACGATCGCGACGCCTCCATGACCATCTTCCGCGAGGCGATCCGCACCCTGTCCTCCTACGAACATGAATTCCGCATCGTTCGCCCGGACGGGGGGGTGCGGCGGATCCGCACCGAAGTCATCGCCATCGAGAGCAGCGATGGCCAATGCCGCATCGTCGGCAGCAACAGGGACGTCACCGAGCACCACCGCCTGACCACGGCGCTCTACGAGGAAAAGGAACGGCTGCAGGTCACCCTGGCCTCCATCGCCGACGCCGTGCTGACCACCGACGTGGACGGCCGCATCCTCTTCCTCAATCCGGTCGCCGAGCAGCTCACCGGCTGGTCGCTGGCGGATGCCCAGGGGCGTCCCCACGAAGAGATCTTCCGCATCCTGGACAACCAGAGCGAGGCGATCCTGCCCAGCCCGGTGACTCGCTGCCTGCGCGAACAGACCATCACCTCGCTGGACGAGGGAGCCGTCCTGCTCAGTCGCCATGGCGAAAGACACGAGGTCCAGGATTCCGCCGCCCCGGTGCGCACGGTCGATGGCCGCATCATCGGCGCGGTACTGGTGTTCCAGAACGTCACCCATGCGCGCAACCTGCAGCGCGAACTGAGCTACAACGCCTCCCACGACGCCCTGACCGGACTCTACAACCGCCTGAAGTTCGAACAGGAACTGGACGCCGCCTGGCAGCAGGCCCAGGCGGGCACCACCCAGCACGCCCTGTGCTTCATCGACCTCGACCGGTTCAAGGTGGTCAACGACTCCGCCGGCCATGCCGCCGGCGACCTGCTGCTGCGCGAGCTGGGCACCCTGCTGCGCGACACCGTGCGCGGCTCCGACGCCGTGGCCCGGATCGGCGGCGACGAATTCGCCCTGCTGCTGCGCGATTGCGACCTGGTACAGGCCGAGGCCGTGGCCGAAAAGCTGATTGCCAGCATCGGCGCCGTGCGCTTCAACTGGCAGGACCGGGTCTATGACGTCGGCGCCAGCGCCGGCATCGTCGCCATCACCGCCGAGACCCGCAGCCCGGCCGAGCTGATGAGCCAGGCCGACGTGGCCTGCTATACCGCCAAGCACGCCGGCCGCAATCGCGCCGCCCTCTACCGGGCTGGCAGCGAAGACGTGGAGCGCCAGTACCGGGAGATCCTCATGGCCAGCGGCCTGCGCGAGGCCCTGGAGCAACATCGCTTCGAATTGCATGCGCAACCCATCGTCGCTACCCGCGCTAACGGTCGCGAGGAACAGCACGTGGAGTTGCTGCTGCGCCTGCGCGACGTCCAGGGCCAGCTGATCTCGCCGGCCACCTTCATCCCGGCCGCGGAACGGTTCGGCCTGATGAGCAGCATCGACCGCTGGGTGGTGCGCCAGGTGCTGGTCGAGCTGGTGCCCTGGTTGCAGGAAAGACCCCAGTTGCACGTCGGCATCAACCTCTCCGGCAACAGCCTGAGCGACCCCGACTTCCTGCCCGAATTGCTGGAACTGATCGCCGCCTCGCCGCTGGATCCACAACGCCTGCTCTTCGAGCTGACCGAGACCGCGGTGATCAACAAGCTGTCGGTGGCCTCCGCGCTCATCAGCCAGGTCCGCGAGCGCGGTTGTCGCATCGCCCTGGACGACTTCGGCGCCGGCCTCAGCTCCTTCACCTACCTGAAGAACTTCCGCGTCGACTTCGTGAAGATCGACGGCAGCTTCGTCCGCAACCTCGACCAGGATCCTCTGGATCGCGCCATCGTCGAGTCCATCAACCAGGTCGCCCACCACCTGGGCGCCGCGACCATCGCCGAATTCGTCGAATCCCGCGCCACCTTCGAACTGCTCGGCACCATCGGCGTGGACTACGCCCAGGGCTACGCCCTCGGCAAGCCGATCCCGCTGAAGGACTGGCAGGGGCCGCCCCGCCTCGAACCTTGAGCCCTGGCCACCGGTCGTAACCTGGGTATCTCCACCTATCTGGATGAGGATCCCATGCAAAAACGTACCCTCGGCCATTCCGACCTGCAGGTCCCGCCGCTCTGCTTCGGCGGCAACGTCTTCGGCTGGACCCTCGACGAAGCCCAGTCCTTCCGCATGCTGGACGCCATGCTCGACGCCGGCCTCGACTTCATCGACACCGCCGACGTCTATTCCCGCTGGGCGCCCGGCAACCAGGGCGGCGAGTCCGAGACCCTGCTCGGCAAGTGGTTCGCCCAGAGCGGCAAGCGCGACCAGGTGATCCTCACCACCAAGCTGGGCATGGACATGGGTCAGGGCCGCAAGGGTCTCAAGGCCAGCTATGTGCAGCAGGCGGTGGAAGCCTCCCTCAAGCGCCTGCAGACCGATCGTATCGATCTCTACCAGGCCCACTGCGACGACGAGGACACGCCCCTGGAAGAAACCCTGGGTGCCTTCGCCAAGCTGGTGGAACAGGGCAAGGTGCGGGTCATAGGCGCCTCCAACTATGGCGGCCAGCGCCTGCGCGAAGCGGCCCAGGTAGCCGCACGCCTGGGCGTACCGGCCTACCAGAGCCTGCAGCCCCACTACAACCTGCATGCGCGCCAGGAATACGAGACCGAGCTGGAACCCGTGGTCCAGGAACTCGGCCTGGGCGTGATCAGCTATTTCTCCCTGGCCAGCGGCTTCCTCACCGGCAAGTACCGCACCACGGCCGACCTCCAGGGCTCGCGGGCGGAAATGGCCAAGCGCTACATGGACGAACGCGGCATGGCCATCCTCGCCGGTCTCGACGAGATCGCCGAAAAGCACGGCGCCACCCCGGGCCAGGTCGCCCTTGCCTGGCTGATCGCCCGGCCGAGCATCACCGCCCCCATCGTCAGCGCCACCTCCCAGACCCAGCTCGACGAACTGGTCGCTGCCACCCGGCTGCAACTGCCGGCGGACGATATCACCCTGCTGGATCAGGTCAGCGCCTACCACTGAGGCATAGCGGCCATAGGCCGCAGGCATTACTGTAGGTTGGGCTGAGACGGCTCTATCGTCGAAGCCCAACATTGCCAGCCCCGAGGCGCTGTCGGGCTCTGCTACGCTCAACCCAACCTACGGCGGCCCGCAGGAGCGGGCCATGGTCGCGATCTGGCCTGAGCTTATGGAAACGCC
>CAUQPA010000198.1:0-6989 GCA_963519325.1 uncultured Pseudomonas sp.
ATAACGGCGCAGCCTTATCCACCATTGGCATCGGCTTATATCAGTGGAAAACGCTGTGCGGTTTTCCACGCTACGGAGCCCAGGCATCCCTCTCTCCCTTTGGGAGAGGGCTGGGGTGAGGGCGACTAGACGCCAGAAGCCAATCTGTTGGGCTTCGCTGCGCTCAGCGCCAACCTACAGGAGCGGCTTCAGTCCGCGTCATACCTCGTGCTGAACGCCTGCACGAAGGCGTTGCGCAGGATATTGAAGAAGGCCTGCAGCGGGCTGATGTCCTGGTTCTTCACGCTACCCGAGAGATCCACCCGGGTGGCGAACTGGTCGCGGGGCTGGTTCTTCAGCAGCGTCTGGGCGGTACCGACCACGGCTTCCCAGGCGCTTTCCAGGGCGTTCTTGTTGCGATTCTCGACATCCTGCTGCCAATCGAAGATGTCGACGTTCTTCATCAGTGGCTTGACGTAGCCGCTGAGCCGACCGTCCACCGCCTTGGCTTCCACCACTACATCGCCGCTGCCGGCGCGGAAATCGAACTTGCCGTAGGCGCGGGCGAAGTCGTTGAGCTTGGGCAGGTCGATGTTGGTCACCCGTAGGCGGAAGTCGAAGTCGGTGAAATCCTTGAAGGGATCGAAGCGAGCACTGGCCTCCAGCGGAGCGCTGCCGAGGATGGCGGCCTTGCCCTCGAAGCGGGCGATGCGTTCGCCCCTGGCATCAGCGGCGTTGGTCAGGTTGTAGAGGCTGGCATTGACGTCGGTGGCCGCCAGATTCACCTGGGGCTTGGAGTTGAAGTTGCGGAAGGTCACCCGCCCATCCACCACCCGCACCTCGTCGAGAGTGATGGAGATGAGTTTGTCCACCTGGTCCTGCCAGTTGGTGCCTTCGCCGGTCTGCGACTGTTCCTTGCGCGCGCCGCCATCGACGAAGTTGAGCTCGGGACGTTCGAAGACGATACGGCCGACGATGGCATGCTCCTGCCAGAGCGAACGCCAGCTCACCGCGATGTCGATGCCGGGTGCCTTGAGGAAGGGCACCGGCACCTTGCCGTTGACCTTGACGATTTCCAGCCCCTCGACGCGATAGGCGCCGCGCCACCAGGCCAGGTCCACGTCGGTGACCTGGCCGCGATAGTCGCCCATGTCCGCCAGCTTCTCGTTGAGGTAATGACGGATCACCAGGGGCGCGGCCAGGTGCAGGCACAGCAGCAGGACGATCAGACCGATGAGGACATAAAGGGGCAGACGCAGGCGGCGGGTCATGGTGGCGGCTCGGGACGGACTCGTTACCGGTCGACCCTCCGCGGCAGGCCTGAGTTTCTCGCAGGTGGGCCTGGTCGGTTGATCGAGGAGCGCTAGGGAGAACGAAAGGCTCTGTCCTGGCGTCTGGCCGTCAGCGGACTGCCAAGCCAGTCGTCGGACCGCTGCGCTACGGCGGTGAAGCCTGACGAGCAGGCGCAAAAAAGCCGGCTTGTGGCCGGCTTTCGAGGGCGGGTTGAGCTGATTTTTGGTGAGCCCGGCCCGCCCGGGTTGCCCTTGCCGGGCAGAGAGGAGGGGCGCGACAGCAATCGCGCGTGGCGTCTGGCGGTGAGCCAGGACGCCTGTCGATCAGAAGTCCAGGGTGGCGGACACCTTGAGGGTGCGCGGATCGCCCTGGGTCAGGTAGCCGCCAAAGGCGGATTCCCAATAGGCCTTGTTGGCCACGTTCTCGACGTTGGCGCGCAGGGTAACGTCTTTTTGCTCGACTTTGAAGCGATAACGCGCCCCAAGGTCGACACGGGTCCAGGCCGGGATGCTCAGGTTGTTGGCCGCATCGGCGTACTGGCCGCCGGTGCGCAGCAGGCGGCCGTTGAGCGATACGCCGGCGAGGCCGGGCACGTCCCAGTCGGCGCCGAGGTTGTACTGGAAGCGCGGTACGCCGATGGCGCGGTTGCCGTCGTTGCTGCCGTCCTGGGTGCCCTTGAGCTCGGTATCCATCCAGGTGGCGCCCGCCAGCAGGCGCAGGCCCACCAAGGGTTCGCCGAAGACGTTCAGCTCGAGGCCGCGGTTTTCCTGTTCGCCGTTGCGGACGAAGATTCCCCGGCCATCGATATAGCCGTCGGCAGGCTGCTCGATGCGGTAGAGGCCAAAGGTGGCGCCGAAGGTACCCTGGTCGTACTTGATGCCGGCCTCGGTCTGCTTGGAGCGGGCCGGCGAGAAGACCTGGCCGATGTTCAAGGCACCGTTGCCGGCGGTCGGCCCGGGCGCCAGGCCCTCGATGCGGTTGGCATAGAGGGAGATCTGCTCGGTCAGCTTGTAGACGACACCATAGATCGGGGTGGTGATGGATTGGTCGTACTTGGAGGTACGGGGGCCGTCGCCATAGGCATAGCCTTCGACCAGCAAGGATTGGCGACGAACGCCCAGCGTGGTCAGCAGGCGATCATCGAAGAAGCCCAGGGTATCGGAAAGGGCCAGGCTCTGGTTGGTCGTCTTGCCGGTGGTACCCGGGTCATGCAGATCCCCACCCGTGAACCAGCCGAAGCGCGGATAGGCGACCTTCACGGGGTGATCAAGATTGCTATTACTTGTGCCCGCAGGGAAGGCGAAATCGTAGGCATTCTTCTGTTCGGTCCAGATGCTGGACGCACCAAGAGCGATCTGGTGACTGACGGGGCCGGTTTGCAGGGTGCCATTCAGACCAGTCATGACGGTACGGGAATCATCGTCGTGAGGGATCTTCGACCCTCCTACCGTGAGATTTCCCGCCTCGTCGTTCAGGGTAGCGCTGCCGTAGGTCCCGTTCTCGCGGGTGTGCTTGCCGCCCAGGGCGAGGTAGGCGGTCCAGCTGTCGCTCAGGTCGTACTCGCCCCGCACCATGCCGAAGGTGTCTTCCAGCTGGGTATGGGTCCAGGGTGCGTTGTAGTTGGTATCGGACGAGGGGGCGTGGGGCACGCGGGTCAGGCCGCTGCCGAGCAACAGGCTGTCGCGGCCGTTGTTGACCACCTGCTTCTGGTAGCCGAAGTCGGTGGACAGGCGGAAATTGTCACCGCGGTAGTCCAGGCCGGCAACGAACAGCTTGGATCTCTGGCTCTCGTCGTCGATGGCGGTGTCACCTTCGCGCTGCATCAGGTTGAGTCGGGCGCCGAAGCGATTGTCCTCGCCGAAGCGCTGGCCGAGGTCAAGGTGCTGGCCGAGGCGGCCGTCGGAGGTGTAATCGACGGTGTAGCTGCGGGTCGGCACGTCCTGGGCGCGCTTGGGTTGCAGGTTGACCGCGCCGCCGATACCGGAGCCGGTGGGGGTCACGCCGTTGATGAAGGCGTTGGGTCCCTTGAATACCTCGACGCGCTCCAGCGCCTCGGTGGCTATGATCTGCCGCGGCATGACGCCGTAGAGGTTGTTGAAGGAGATGTCGTCGCCGGTCAACTTGTAGCCGCGGATGACGAAGTTCTGCGACTGGTTGCCATAACCACTGTACTGACGCACCGAGGCGTCGTTGCTCAGCACCTCGCCCACGGTCTGGGCCTGTTGATCCTGGATCAGCTTGGCGGTGTAGCTGGTGACGCTGAAGGGCACGCTCATGTTGTCCTGATTGCCCAGTACGCCCAGCTTGCCCCCGGTCGCCACCTGGCCGCCGGTATAGGCGGGTGGCGGGGCGTCCTTGGGCGTCTCGGTGGCGGTCACCGTGGTGGCGTCCAGCTGCAGGGCATCGCCCTTGGTCTGAGCCAGGGCAGGGGTAGCTGCGGTGGCGCAGAGCGCGGCGATGGACAGGGCGAGGGGCGAAAGCTTGAAGGCGGAGCGCGAACGAGCCATGACGAGCGGATCCTGTACTGACGGGGCGAGGGCTCGGAGTCCCCACCACAGCTGACAGGGTCACGAGTGGGAAGCGATCTTATTCGTTTATGATAACGGTTATCGTTAAATCGGATGAGCGACGTCATTGTTCCGACAAGCGCTATCGCGATAACGCTTTCCCTGCCGACCGCCCCGTCCGCTGCCCAACTCACAGGCACAAAAAAGCCCGGCGAGCCGGGCTTTTCTGCGGCGGACCGGATCAGCCCTTGTAGGCGGCCACGGCCTTGGTGATCTCGGCGCGGGCGGCGTCGGCATCGCCCCAGCCCTCGACCTTGACCCACTTGCCCTTCTCCAGATCCTTGTAGTTCTCGAAGAAGTGCTTGATCTGCTCCAGCAGCAGGGCCGGCAGGTCGGTGTATTCCTTCACGTCCTTGTACAGGACGCTCAGCTTGTCGTGGGGCACGGCGATCAGCTTGGCGTCACCGCCGGCTTCGTCGGTCATGTGCAGCACGCCGACCGGACGGGCGCGGATCACGGCGCCGGGAGCGACCGGATAGGGGGTCACGACCAGCACGTCCAGGGGATCGCCATCGTCGGCCAGGGTGTTGGGGATGTAGCCGTAGTTGGCCGGGTAAAACATGGGGGTGGCCATGAAACGGTCGACGAAGAGGGCGTCGCTGTCCTTGTCGATCTCGTACTTGATCGGCGCGTGGTTGGCCGGAATCTCGATGGCGACGTAGATGTCGTTCGGCAGGTCTTTGCCGGCGGGAATCTTGCTGTAGCTCATGAACGGGTCCCTCTGGTCGGTTGGGAAAAGTGGCCGGGAGTATAGGCGCTTTCAGATCGGGGTTCGAGCCTCGGACCCCGGGGATGCTGGCTGTGGCACGCTCGCCAGGCTGGCGGCGAGACGCTGGCGCGGATCCTGGCGGAACAGCTGCTGCAACTGGCCGTAAACGGCTGGATAGCTCTCGCTGAGCAGGTCGGGCGCGCTGAAGAAGTACTCGCAGGCGACGGCGAAGAATTCCTCGGGGCTTTCCGCGGCATAGGGATCGAGGACGGTCTCGGCGTCCGGATCGGCGTCGAGCTGACGATTGAGGTCGTCGTAGGCGTTTTGCAAGGCCTGGGTCCAGGTGGCCTGGGGCATGCCTTCGTGCAGCGGCGGCTGGCCGTTGCACAGGTCGCCGGCGAGCAGGTCGATCAGGTGGGCGAATTCGTGGATGACCAGGTTGTAGGCCTCCCAGCCGCCGCTGGCCTGGACGCCGGGCCAGGCCAGGATCACCTGGCCACGGTCCCAGGCCTCGCCGTCGCGTTCCTCGTCCCACTCGTGCTCGAGGCCGCCCTCGTCGCGATAGCGCTGGGGGCTGACGAAGGCATCGGGGTAGACGACGATCTCGCGCACATTGGGATAGAGCGCCGCTTCCGGCAGGTGCAGCAGCGGCAACAGCGCCTGGGCGGCGAGCAGCAGGCGGTCGCCGTCATCCAGTTCCAGGTCCTGCAGCAGGGTGAGGCGCTTCTCGGCGAGGAACAGTACGCAGTGCTCGCGCAGCCAGAGGTCTTCCTCGGCGCTCAGGCCATCGAGGATCGGCAGGCGCTGGCGCAGGCGCGTCCAGAGCTCGTCGGCGATGGCGACCCGCTCCAGCAGGCGCCGCTCGCGCCAGGCACGCCAGAAGCCCAAGGCGTCAGGCCCCGCTCTGCACCGCGGCGCGCCGGCTCTTGATCAGGCCGAGGATCATCGGCAGCAGGGAGATACCGATGATGGCCAGCACCATGACGGTGAGGTTCTGCTTGATGAAGGGCACGTTGCCGAAGAAGTAGCCAAGGCTGACCAGGCCGCCGACCCACAGCAGCGAACCGAGCACGCTGTAGGCGAGGAAGTAGGGGTAGTGCATGCGTCCCACGCCGGCGACGAAGGGGGCGAAGGTACGGATGATGGGCAGGAAGCGCGCCAGGGTGATGGTCTTGCCACCATGGTGTTCGTAGAAGGCCTGGGTGCGCAGCAGGTAGTCGCGGCGGAATACCTTGGAGTGAGGGTTGCTGAACAGCTTGTCGCCGGCGAAGCGGCCGATCAAGTAGTTGGTGCTGTCGCCGGCGACGGCGGCGAACATCAGCAGGCCCGCCAGCAGGTAGGGGTCCAGGTCACCGAGTGCGGACAGGGCGCCGGCGATGAACAGCAGGGAGTCGCCAGGCAGGAAGGGCGTCACCACCAGACCCGTCTCGCAGAAGATCACCGCGAAGAGGATGGCGTAGATCCAGGTGCCGTATTGGGTCACCAACCCGCTGAGATAGACGTCGAGGTGCAGGATCAGGTCGATCGGGTTGAATTCCATGGGGCGTGCCTACCGAGGTTGCGAGGGGTCCAGCGGCGATTATAAGGGCAGTCGAGACCGGGTTTTGTGGCCTGGTCGAGATAGGTGCCGGGAAAAAACGCCAGCCGCTCAGAGGTCGAGGTAGGGCAAAGGTTCACTCCCGCGCCCTTCCCGGCGCGGGAGTGGCGAGCCATGTCTCAGCTCAGCGCCATGTCGATCACCACCCGACCCTCGATGCCGCCTTCGTGCATGCGGGAGAAGATGGCGTTGATGTTCTCCAGCGGTTCGGCGCTCACCGTGGCCTTGACCTTGCCCTCCCCAGCGAAGTCCAGCGCCTCCTGCAGGTCCAGGCGGGTGCCGACGATGGAGCCGCGCACCGTGGTGCCGTTGAGCACCATGTCGAAGATCGACAGCGGGAAATCACCCGGCGGCAGGCCGTTGAGGGCGATGGTGCCACCGCGGCGGGTCATGCCGATGGCCTGTTCGAAGGCCTTGGGCGAGACCGCCGTGACCAGGGCGCCATGGGCACCACCGATCTCTTTCTTCAGATAGGCCGCCGGGTCCTGCTGGCGGGCGTTGACCGTGACCTCGGCGCCCAGCCGGCGAGCGAGGTCGAGCTTCTTGTCGTCCACGTCCACCGCCGCCACGTTCAGGCCCATGGCCCGGGCGTACTGCACCGCCATGTGGCCGAGCCCACCGATGCCGGAGATCACCACCCAGTTGCCGGGCTTGGTATCGGTCATCTTCAGGCCCTTGTAGACGGTGACCCCGGCGCAGAGGATGGGCGCGATCTCGACGAAGCCGACGTTGTCCGGCAGGCGGCCGACGTAGCCGGCATCGGCCAGGGTGTATTCGGCGAAGCCGCCGTTCACCGAGTAGCCGGTGTTCTGCTGGGCTTCGCAGAGGGTTTCCCAGCCACCCA
>CAUQPA010000199.1:0-6987 GCA_963519325.1 uncultured Pseudomonas sp.
GGCCTGGCCAAGGCGCTGCGCCAGGAAGGCGGCGAGCTGTTCGAGCGGACCGCGGTGCAGCGTCTGCAGCGGGTCGGCGAGCGCTGGCTGGTGGAAACCCCCCAGGGGCGGGTCACCGCCGATCAGGTGGTGATCGCCTCCAATGCCTACACCGAGGGCGAATGGACCAGCCTGCGCAAGCAGTTCTTCCCCGGCTACTACTACCAGGTGGCCTCGCGGCCCCTGGGCGCGGAAGCGGACTTCATCCTGCCGCAGGGGCGTGGCTCCTGGGATACCCGAACGGTGCTCAGCAGCATCCGGCGGGACGCCGACGGCCGCCTGCTGCTGGGTAGCCTGGGCAACATGGCGGGGCGGCCGGCGGGCTTCATCCGGGCCTGGGCCGATCGGATCCAGCGGCACTACTTCCCCGCCCTCGGTCGCGTGGAGTGGGAATGCACCTGGACGGGGCAGATCGCCTTCACCCCCGATCATCTGATGCGGCTGTTCGAGCCGGCACCGGGGCTGCTCGCGGTGACGGGTTACAACGGTCGCGGCGTCACCACCGGCACGGTCGTGGGGCAGGCCTTCGCCCGCTATCTGTGCAGTGGCGATCGCCAGGACCTGCCCATGCCGCTGGCCTCCTTGGATGCCAACCCGGTCGGGCAGTGGCGCAGCCTGATGTACGAGGCCGGCTTTACCCTCTATCACGCCGGGCAGTGCCTGCGCGTCGTCCTCTAGCGACGCTCCCACACCAGGCGGTAACCGGGCTTCGCCCTTGGTTGCGGCCCTCTCAAGCGGCCGATTTGCGCATCCCTGACCGGGCAAATCGGCCGCTTTTTCCTGGTCTCTCGCCGCTCGGCAGGACCGGCGGACAGGTGCCTGCCCGAGTCGTCGGCCCCCAGGCCCGTCATGGTTACTTTGGTGGCACAGTGTGCGCACGATGTTACGTTTTGGTGCGAAACAGGTGCAACCGGGTTGCTACCTGGTAACAAACCGCTGCGTTTTCTGCCGGCCATTGCTACGCCGCGCCACCTTTAGCCAGAGGTATGATCTGACCTAGACCAAGGTCCAAGCAGCCGCCGGGTCCACTGGTGGCGGCCCTTGCACTGGCTGCCAGAAGGTTTTCGTTCCTCGCGATGACGGCAAATGGCCTTTGCACCAGGAACACAGCTGGGTGATGGCACAGGCTTTGCTCAAGCCGAAGAGCCAACCACCCTCTGGAGCAAACCTCCCATGTCGAAGATTTACAGAAAAGGCATTCTGGCTCTCGCTATCGGTTCTGCGTTCACCCTCTCGTCCCTGGCGCATGCCGACATCGTGATCGGGATCGCGGGTCCCTTCACCGGTGCCAGCGCAGCCTATGGCGAGCAGTTCTGGAAGGGGGCGAGCCAGGCCGCGGAAGACATCAACGCCGCCGGCGGCATCAATGGCGAGAAGATCAAGCTGGTCCAGGGCGACGACGCCTGCGAGCCCAAGCAGGCCGTGGCCGTGGCCAACCGCCTGGTGGACTCCGAGAAGGTCAAGGCCGTGATTGGCCACTTCTGCTCCTCCAACACCATGCCCGCCTCGGAGATCTACGACGAAGCCGGCATCATCTCCATCACCCCGGCCTCCACCAACCCGAAGATCACCGAGCGTGGTCTGGCGGGCGTGTTCCGCATGTGCGGCCGTGACGACCAGCAGGGCATCGTCGCCGGCGACTACATCGTCGACGTGCTCAAGGCCAAGAAGGTCGCCATCATCCACGACAAGGACACCTACGGTCAGGGCCTGGCCGACGCCACCAAGGCGCAGCTCAATAAGCGCGGCGTGAAAGAGGTGCTCTACGAGGGCCTGACCCGCGGCGAGAAGGACTTCAACTCCCTGGTCACCAAGATCCGCGCCTCCGGCGCCGACGTGGTCTACTTCGGCGGCCTGCACCCCGAAGCCGGTCCGCTGGTCCGCCAGATGCGCGAGCAGGGCGTGACCGCCAAGTTCGTCTCCGGCGACGGTATCGTCTCCGCCGACCTGGTCACCACCGCCGGTGGCGCCCAGTACACCAAGGGCGTGCTGATGACCTTCGGCGCCGATCCGCTGCAGAACCCGGCCGGCAAGACCGTGGTGGAAACCCTGCGCAAGTCCGGCTACGAGCCCGAGGGCTACACCCTCTACTCCTACGCCTCGCTGCAGGCCGTGGCCGCTGCCTTCAACGGCATCAAGGGCACCGACGGCGCCAAGGCCGCCGAGTGGCTGAAGTCCCACAGCGTCAACACCGTGCTGGGTGAGAAGAGCTGGGACAGCAAGGGCGACCTCAAGGTCTCCGACTACGTGATGTACGAATGGGACGACAAGGGCAAGTACCACCAGCTGCCCTGATCCTCGCGTGAATCCGCTGGCCGCCACCTCGTCTCCGCCCCAGGACGAGGCGGCGGCTGGCGGCCCTCGTCATCCTTCCAGCGCGAGACTGCAAACGTGGACGGTATCTTCCTGCAACAACTGGTCAACGGCCTGACCCTGGGCTCGGTCTACGGACTCATCGCCATCGGCTACACCATGGTCTACGGCATCATCGGCATGATCAACTTCGCCCATGGCGACGTGTACATGGTCTCGGCCTATCTCGCCGCCATCGGTATCGCCGTGCTGAGCGTGTTCGGCCTGCATTCCTTTCCCATGCTGATCCTCGGCACCCTGATCTTCACCGTGGTGGTCACCTCCGTGTACGGCTGGGCCATCGAACGCATCGCCTACAAGCCGCTGCGCAATTCCACGCGCCTGGCGCCGCTGATCTCCGCCATCGGCATGTCGTTGATCCTGCAGAACTACGTGCAACTCGCCCAGGGCGCGCGCCAGCAGGGGGTGCCGACGCTGCTCGACGGCGCATTGCGGCTGCATATCGGTGATGGCTTCGTGATCATCACCTACACCAAGATCTTCATCATCCTGGCCTCCATCATCGGCATGGGCCTGCTGACCTACGTCATCCAGAAGACCACCCTCGGGCGCATGTGCCGGGCCACCCAGCAGGATCGCAAGATGGCGCAGATCCTCGGCATCAATACCGACCGGGTGATCTCCTACGTCTTCATCATCGGCGCGGCCATGGCGGCGCTGGCGGGGGTACTCATCACCCTCAACTACGGCACCTTCGACTTCTACGCCGGCTTCATCATCGGCATCAAGGCCTTCACCGCGGCGGTACTCGGCGGCATCGGCTCGCTACCCGGCGCCATGCTCGGCGGCATCATCCTCGGCATCTCCGAAGCCCAGTTCGCCAGCCTGGTGAACTCGGACTACAAGGACGTCTTCAGCTTCTCGCTGCTGGTGGCGATCCTGATCTTTAGGCCCCAGGGTCTGCTCGGCAAACCCCAGGTCACGAAGGTGTAATCCATGAGTCAGACGTCTTCCTCCTTCGACCTCAAGGTCGTGCTGCGCGACACCCTCATGGTCGGCCTGGTCTCGCTGATCCTGTTCGGCCCCATCGTCGGCATCGTGCTCGACGGCTATGGCTACAACCTCCAGCCTGGTCGCGTCGGCATCATGGTCGCGCTGGTCATGGCCGGTCGCTTCCTGCTCAGCCTGTTCGGCCAGACCGCCAAGGGGCGTGACTGGATCGAGTCCTTCAAGCGCAACGACGGCGGCGTCCATGTGCTGCCGCCGGGGCACAAGTCCAACCTCAGGTTCATCCTGCCCATCGTCATCCTGGTGGCCATCGCCTTTCCCTTCCTGGCCACCAAGTACTGGCTGACGGTGATCATCCTCTGCCTGATCTATGTGCTGCTGGGCCTCGGCCTGAACATCGTGGTCGGCCTGGCCGGTCTGCTCGACCTCGGTTACGTCGGCTTCTATGCCATCGGCGCCTACGGCCTAGCGCTGGGCTACCAGTACCTGGGCCTGGGTTTCTGGACCATGCTGCCGCTCGCCGCGGTCATGGCGGCGGTGGCGGGGGCGATATTGGGCTTCCCGGTGTTGCGGATGCATGGGGACTACCTGGCCATCGTCACCCTCGGCTTCGGCGAGATCATCCGCCTGGTGCTGAACAACTGGCTGGAAGTGACCAAGGGTCCCAACGGCATCGCCGCGCCTTCGCCGACCTTCTTCGGCATCGAATTCGGCCGCCGGGCGAAGGAGGGCGGGGTGCCCATCCATGAGCTGCTGGGCATCAGCTACAACCCCAACGCGACCATGATCTTCATCTACACCGTGCTGTTCCTGGTGGTGCTGCTGGTGCTCTACATCAAGCACCGCCTGACCCGCATGCCGGTCGGTCGCGCCTGGGAAGCCCTGCGCGAAGACGAGATCGCCTGCCGCGCCATGGGCCTGAACCACGTGCTGGTCAAGCTCTCGGCCTTCATGATCGGTGCCTCCACCGCGGGCCTGGCCGGGGTGTTCTTCGCCACCTACCAGGGCTTCATCAACCCGGCCTCGTTCAACTTCTTCGAGTCGGTGCTGGTGCTGGCCATCGTCGTCCTGGGCGGCCTGGGCTCCACCGTCGGGGTGGTGGTCTCGGCCTTCGTCATGACCCTGCTGTTCGAGCTGCTGCGCGAATTCGGCGACATCCGCATGCTGGTGTTCGGCGTGCTGATGGTGGTGATGATGATGTGGCGGCCGCGTGGCCTGATCCGTATCGCCCGCAGTGGCTTCGCGATTCGCAAGGGAGTGGCGCCGTGAGCGACAACATTCTGACCGTCAGCGGTCTGGGCATGAGATTCGGTGGCATCAAGGCCCTCTCCGACGTGTCCTTCGATATCAAGCGGCATTCCATCACCGCACTGATCGGCCCCAACGGCGCCGGCAAGACCACGGTGTTCAACTGCCTGACCGGCTTCTACAAGGCCACCGATGGCGAGATTCGCCTGGACACCGCCGATGGTCGTTCGACCCGCGTCGGCAAGATCATGGGCGAGCGCTTCCAGGCCACCGACTTCGTCAATCCGGTGCAGTTCGGCAGCCGGCTCTGGTACAAGATGTTCGGCGGCACCCACTTGGTGAACCGCGCAGGGCTCGCCCGTACCTTCCAGAACATCCGCCTGTTCAAGGAGATGTCGGTGGTGGAGAACCTGCTGGTGGCGCAGCACATGCAGTGCAACCGCAACCTGATCACCGGCATCCTCAATACCCCCGGCTATCGCCGCGCCGAGGAAAAGGCGCTGGACACGGCCTTCTACTGGCTGGAGGTGGTGGACCTGGTGGATCACGCCAACCGCCTGGCCGGCGAACTCTCCTATGGCCAGCAGCGTCGCCTGGAAATCGCCCGCGCCATGTGCACCCGCCCGGAAATCGTCTGCCTGGACGAACCCGCCGCCGGCCTCAACCCGGCCGAGACCGAGGCCCTGGCCGGGATGATCCGGCTGCTGCGTGACCAGCACCGCATCACCGTGGTGCTGATCGAGCACGACATGGGCATGGTGATGAATATCTCCGACCACATCGTGGTGCTGGACCATGGCCAGGTCATCGCCCGCGGCCTGCCGGCCGATATCCGCAACGATCCCAAGGTCATCGCCGCCTACCTCGGCGCCGAAGAAGAGGAGGTGGCATGACCACGCCGATCCTGGAATTCCGCAACGTCGACGTCTTCTACGGGCCGATCCAGGCGCTGAAGAGCGTCTCCCTGACCATCAACGAGGGCGAGACGGTGAGCCTGATCGGCTCCAACGGCGCCGGCAAGTCCACCCTGCTGATGTCCATCTTCAGCCAGCCCCAGGCGCGCAACGGGCAGATCCTCTACCGCGGCGAGGACATCACCCGCAAGAACGCCCACTACGTGGCCTCCAACGGCATCGCCCAGTCACCGGAGGGGCGCCACGTGTTCCCCGACATGACGGTCGAGGAAAACCTGCTGATGGGTACCATCCCCATCGGTACCCGCTGGGTGGACGAGGACATGCAGCGCATGTTCGAACTCTTCCCGCGCTTGAAGGAGCGCCGCAACCAGCGCGCCATGACCATGTCCGGCGGCGAGCAGCAGATGCTGGCCATCGCCCGGGCGCTGATGAGCCGACCCAAGCTGCTGTTGCTCGACGAGCCCAGCCTGGGCCTGGCGCCCATCGTGGTGAAGCAGATCTTCCAGATCCTGCGCGAGCTGGCCAAGAGCGGCATGACCATCTTCCTGGTGGAGCAGAACGCCAACCATGCGCTGCGCCTGTCCGATCGCGCCTATGTGATGGTCACCGGCGAGATCCGCATGACCGGCAGCGGCCAGGAATTGCTGGCCAATCCCCAGGTGCGCGAAGCCTACCTCGGCGGCCACTAGCGATGGACCCGGTCCGCGGTCGCGCTCTGGTCGCGGGCCATGCCCAGGGCCGCCTGGCCTGGGCGCCCATCGGGCTGAGCTTCTGGGGTGGCGTCGATCCGGCCAGTGGCCGGGTGATCGACCGCCACCATCCGCTGCATGGCCTGGAACTGGCCGGACGCGTCCTGGCCATTCCCAGCGGGCGCGGCTCCTGTACCGGCAGTGCCGTGCTGCTGGAGCTGTTGCTCGCCGGGCGCGGTCCGGCGGCGCTGCTGCTGGCCGAACCGGACGAGATCCTCAGCCTGGGCGCCATCGTCGCCGAGCAGTTGTTCGGCCTGTCCCTGCCGGTGGTCAGCCTCGGTGCCGAGGCCTTCGCCGCCCTCGCCGAGATCGACGAAATCCGGGTGAGCGATGGTTGGATCGGCTCGCCGGGCGGCCACTTTCCCCCCGCTGCGCCGGAGGACACCGCCGAGCTGCGGCTCAGCGCGACCGACCAGGCCATCCTCGACGGTGCCCAGGGCCGCGCCGCCCAGGCGGCCATGAAGATCCTGGTACGCATGGCGCACCTGCAGGGCGCTGGCGAGTTGCTCGACATCACCCAGGCCCATATCGATGGCTGCATCTACACCGGTCCGGCCAGCCTGGCCTTCGCCCAGCGGCTGGTGGAGTGGGGCGGCAAGGTACGGGTGCCCACCAGTCTCAATGCGGTCTCCGTGGACCAGCGTCGCTGGCGCGAACAGGTAGCTTAACCGAGTCCGGTGGAGAGGATGGAGCGGGGTTTGCCCTCACCCCTG
>CAUQPA010000200.1:0-6969 GCA_963519325.1 uncultured Pseudomonas sp.
CTGCTGCACGTCTCGCCCGAGCATTTCGACAATGCCGTGGCCGGCTTCCGCTGGCTGAGCCTGTGCGTGCCGCCCTTCCTGCTGGCGACGGTCTGGTTCGCCTACCTCGAAGGCAACGAGCGCTTCGGTGAATTCAATATCCTGCGTACCCTCTCCAACAGCCTGCTGGCCATCGCCCCGCTGATCGCGGTGCTGATCGAGCCCAGCTTCTCGGCCACGGTGATCGGCCTGGTGCTGGCGCGGATCGTCTCCATGGCGCTGGCCTACTGGCCGCTGCACAAGGACTTTCCCGAAGGCATCCGCATCTTCAAGGTCGAGGTATTCAAGGAGCTGCTGAAGTTCGGCAGCTGGATGACCGTGAGCAACATCATCAGTCCGCTGATGGTGTACTTCGACCGCTTCGTCCTTTCGCACATGGTCGGCGCCAGCCGCGTGTCCTTCTACACCGCGCCCGCCGAAGCCGTGTCGCGGATGCTGATCATCCCCAATGCCGTGGCCCGGGTGGTCTTCCCACTACTGAGCAAGAGCGGCGAGGACGCCGCGCGCCAGGCCAACAAGGCCTTCTGGGGCCTGCTGCTGATCAGCCTGGCGATGGTGTTGCCGATCCTGATCCTCGCGCCCTGGATCATGACCGTGTGGATGGGCCCCGAGTACGGTGGCGACGCGGCGCAGATCCTGCGCATCCTGGTGGTCGGCTTCATCTTCAACGCCCTGGCGCAGATCCCCTTCGCCAAGATCCAGGCCCGGGGCCACTCGCGCACCACGGCGATGATCCACTTGGCCGAGCTGCTGCCCTACCTGGGCCTGCTGGTGGTCTGCATCCAGCATTTCTCCATCATGGGCGCCGCCATCGCCTGGACGATCCGGGTGACCGTGGATTACCTGGCCCTGGAATTCTTCGCGCGGCGCACACCGCCGCTGCAACCTGCCCCCGTTTATCAACAGAGCTCCTGAATGGACCCCGAGGTGCTGCCCGTGTCATCAGTGAAACGTCGTATCGGTCGTGGCCTGCTGGCCACCGCATTACTGTCCGCGGCGCTTTTCGGCAAGGCTCAGGCAGAGCCTGCGGCAGCCAAGGTGGACCTCATCGGCATCAACCTGTCGGCCGCCGGTTTCGCCGGCCAGGTACTGCCAGGGGTGGAAGGCACCAACTACTTCTATCCCACCGAGGACTACTTCCGTCGCTACAGCGCCAAGGGCATCCGCTTCATTCGCTTCCCCTTCCTCTGGGAGCGGGTTCAGCCGCAACTCGGTGGCGAACTGGACGAGGCGCAGGTCGCCCTGCTCAAGCGCACCCTGGATTTCGCCGACCAGTACGGGATGAAGGTGATCCTGGACCTGCACAACTATGCGCGCTACCGCGGCCAGTTGATCGGTTCGTACCAGGTGTCCTACGCCAGCTACGCCGACGTCTGGAAGCGCCTGGCGACGACCTTCCAGAACCATCCGGCGCTGTACGGCTACGATGTCATGAACGAACCCCATGACACCCAGGGGCTCTGGCCCAAGGCGGCACAAACAGCGGTGGACAGCATCCGTACCGTCGACATGCGCACGCCGATCTTCATCGAAGGCGACAGCTGGGCCAGTGCCCAGCGCTGGCCCCAGGTGAACGGCGACCTGCTGATCAAGGATCCGGCGAACAACCTGATCTACGAGGCCCACATCTACTTCGACGCGGACTCCAGCGGCAACTACGCCACCGGCATGAAGGGCGTCCATCCCATGATCGGCGTGGAACGCACCAAGCCCTTCATCGAGTGGCTGAAAAAGCACGATTTGCGCGGATTCATTGGCGAATATGGGATACCTGCACACCCGGAATGGCTGGAAGCCATGGACAATCTGCTCAGCTATCTGGGCGAGCAGTGCGTGCCGAGCGCCTACTGGGCCGCCGGGCCGGGCTGGGGAGACTATCCGCTGGCCATCGAGCCGAAGGGCGGTGGTGAAAAGCCCCAGGTAGCCTTGCTGGAAAAGCACCTGCAAAAACATGACTGCACGGTCATAGGACCGCGCTAGCGGAGATACGACAGATTTCGAACGGCGTCACCTTTTTCGCCTGTCGGCGCGCTGAACTCGATGGCTAAAGGCCAGTCTCAGACCAGCAGACTCAAGTGCCCGTACCGCTCCACGATGAGGCCTCGAGTTCACTCGCGTACCGGACAGGCTAGCCGCTTGGAACCCGGCCCACTGCCACGGGCCGCTACGTCTTGCGAAGGAACACCATGAATAACCGGCTCGTTGCATCTGCCCTCCGATTTATTCCTCTTGCTTACACTCAATCAGCAATCAAGGACGAATGACATGAAAACCAAATTTACCGCGCTGGCCTTGCTGTCTGGCATCGTCCTCCAGGGTTGCGCCTACTCCCCGGGTCAGTACCTGGACCAGGACGACCTCAAGAGCGACCCGAGCATCCAGGGCACCAAGGTCCAGCTGATCCCGATCACCAGCTCGCTGCTGATGAGCCAGGATTCCGCGGCCCTGTCCAAGGCGCCCGACCTCAAGCCCCTGCTGGACTACAAGCCGCAGGCCTACCGCGTCGGCGCAAGCGACCTGCTCTACATCACCGTCTGGGATCACCCCGAGCTAACCGCCCCGTCCGGCGCCCAGCAGCAGCTGGAAGCCAACGGTCGCCTGGTGCGCCCGGATGGCACCCTGTTCTACCCCTACGTCGGCACCGTACGCGCCGCCGGCAAGACCCTGGAAGAGATCCGTACCGACATCTCCCGTCGCCTGGCCACCTTCATCGACAATCCCCAGGTCGATGTCAGCGTGCTCAAGTTCGGTAGCCAGAAGGTCACCATCTCCGGCGCCGTGAACAAGGGCGACGCCATCCCGCTGACCACCAAGCCCATCACCCTGGTGGAAGCCCTGGGCCAGGCCGGCGTGGCCAACACCGGCGGTGCCGACCTGACCGGCGTGACCCTGGTGCGCGACGGCAAGGAATATCGCCTGGATACCGACAGCCTGAACCGCAAGGATTCCAAGCTGTACGGCATCTACCTGAAGGACGGCGACAGCCTCCACCTGCCCTACAACGATGCCCGCAAGGTCTACGTGGTTGGTGAAGTCCGCGCCCCGGCAGCGGTCAGCTACAAGATCACCAACCTGAACCTGATGGAGGCCCTGAGCCAGGCCGGTGGCATCCAGCAGGAAACCGCCAACGCGGATGCCGTCTACGTCATCCGCGGTCCGGAAGACCTGAAGGCCCCGGGTGCCACCGCCCAGGTCTTCCACCTGGCGGCCAAGAACCCCACCGCCTATGTGCTGGCGCAGAACTTCCATCTGCAGCCGCAGGACGTGGTGTTCGTCGGCCCGGCCGGTATCACCCGCTGGAACCGCTTCGTCAGCCAACTGCTGGGTTCCACCAACATCCTCTCCACCAGCGCCAACCTGAACAGCAGCTTCAAGTAAGGCCGGTGCTTGCCGTCATGCCGGTTTCCGCCGCGCATGACGGCAATTCCTCTGACTTTTTTCTGCGTTCCTGCTCCGCCCTCTCCGCTCGACCCCTCCCCGCCTGAAAGCCTGAAACCCGCCAACTAGACGTTTTCTCAGGCAAGTCATTAGTTATTCCGATACCTATTGATCCCTTTATCACTGCCGCTCGGCTTGACGAGGGCAGTTTTTCGTCACGCTTTTGCATAATGTAGCTACCCTGATACCCAAGTCAGGCAGCAGTAAGGACCGGGTGTGGCGGCAGGCAAGGCAACAAGGGCAGGATCCCGTTTCGGTTGGTGGCGCAAGCTGACCGTCTGGCTACTGGGCTATGTGTCGTTCATGGGAACGGCCCTGGCCGCACCCGCCAGCGTCGCGTTCTGGTACGCGGAAAAGCCACCGGTGGCCGAGCTCGCCCAGTTCGACTGGGTGGTGCTCGAACCCGGCCATGCCACCGCCGCCGATGTCCGCACCCTGCGCGAAGGCGGGGCCCAGCCCTTCGCCTACCTGTCCATCGGCGAATTCGCCGGCGACACGGCGGCGCTGGAGAAGGCCGGTCTCAGCGCGGGGGCCAGTCCGGTGGCCAACCAGGCCTGGGGTAGCCAGGTGATGAATCTGGCCGCGCCGGTCTGGCGCGCCCATCTGCTCGAACGCGCCGCCCAGCTGGCCAAGGCCGGATACACGGGACTGTTCCTCGATACCCTCGACAGCTTCCAACTGGTGGCCGAAGACCAGCGGGAGGCGCAGCGCCTGGCGCTGAAGAGCCTGTTGGCTGAACTGCACCGCCGCCAGCCTTCGCTCAAGCTGTTCTTCAACCGCGGCTTCGAGGTGCAACCGGAGTTGCCGGGCGTCGCCGCGGCCATGGCGGTGGAGTCGATCTACGCGGGCTGGGATGCCGGCAAGAAAACCTATCGGCCGGTCAGTGCCCAGGACCGCGAGTGGCTGCAGCCGCGGATCGCGGCGGCGCGCAGTGCCGGTATCCCGGTCATCGCCATCGAATACCTGCCGCCGGAGCAGCGCGAGGAGGCCCAGCGGCTGGCCAAGCGGCTGCGCGATGAAGGCTACGTGCCCTACATCACCACGCCCGATCTCAATACCCTGGGCATCAGCTCGGTGACCCTGCAGCCACGCCGGCTGGCGCTCCTCTACGACGGGCGCGAGGGCGCGCTGCGGCAGTCCATGGTGCACCGCTTCCTGGGTAGCGTGCTGGAGTACCAGGGCTACCGCCTGGACTACTTCGATGCCGCCAAGCCGCTGCCCACTGCCTGGCCCGGCGCCCTCTACGCCGGTGTAGTGGTCTGGATGACCAGCGGGCCGCCACCCAACGCGCGGGAATTCAGCACCTGGATCGGCCAGCGCCTGACGGAAAAGACGCCCCTGCTGATCCTCGGCGGCCTGCCGCTGGACAACGAAGCCCTGCTCAGGCGCCTGGGGCTTGGCGTCAGTCGCAAGCCGCTGCCGGACAACCTCACCCTCAAGGTGGCGGACCCGGCGCTGGCCGGCAACTTCGAGGCGCCGGTCAAGCTGCGAACCCGTGGCCTGCCCGCCGTGCAGACACTAGCTGGCGGGCCGACGCCGGTGGTCAGCCTGGCCGGCCAGGGCGAGAGCTTCGTGCCCATGGGCGTGGCCCCCTGGGGCGGCTTCGCCTTCAGCCCCTACCTGATGGAAGACGGCCCCGAAGCCAGTCGCTGGATCATCGATCCCTTCGCCTTCACCGCCAAGGCCCTGCAGCTGCCGCCGCTACCGGTCCCGGATCCGACCACCGAGAACGGTCGCCGGATCGCCACGGTGCACATCGACGGTGACGCCTTCGCCTCCAAGGCGGAGCTGCCCGGCGCGCCCTTTTCCGGCCAGGTGGTGCTGGACCAGTTCATTCGGCCGCATCCCTTCCTCACCTCGGCGTCGATCATCGAGGGCGAGGTCGGTGCCAAGGGACGCTATCCGGAGCTGACCGCCCAGCTGGAGCCCATCGCCCGCCGGCTGTTCGCCGATCCCAAGGTGGAGGTGGCCACCCACACCTTCAGCCACCCGTTCTTCTGGCAACCCGCGGTGGCCGAACAGAGTGAGAACTTCGAAGCCCAGTACGGCTACATGATGCAGATCCCCGGCTACGACAAGGTGGATTTCACCCGGGAAGTGGTCGGCTCGACGCGCTACATCAACGAGCGCCTGACCACCCCGCAGAAGCCGGTGAAGCTGATCTTCTGGTCCGGTGACGCCCAGCCGGACGCCGCCACCCTCAAGCTCGCCTACGACGCCGGCCTGCTCAACGTGAACGGCGGCAACTCCCACATCACCCGGGCGCAGCCCTCGGTGAGCGGCCTCTATCCCTTCATCCGCCCGACGCCCGGCGGGCTGCAGTACTACGCGCCGATCATCAACGAGAACGTCTACACCAATCTCTGGCGCGGCCCCTACTATGGCTTTCGCGACCTGCTCTATACCTTCGAGCGGACCGAGCATCCGCGGCGCCTGCGTGGCCTGAATCTCTACTACCACTTCTACTCCGCCACCAAGCAGGCCTCGCTCAAGACGATGCAGGAGATCTACCAGGGCATGGCCGCCGAGCGGCCGCTGTCGCTATGGATGAGCGACTACGTGGCACGGCTGCATGGCTTCTACGCCGCCAGCCTCGCCCGCCAGGAGGATGGCAGCTGGTCGATCAAAGCCCTCGACGGCTTGCGCACCCTGCGCCTGGACCCGCGCCTGGGCTGGCCGGACCTGCAACGCTCGGCGGGCATCGCCGGGGTACGCGACCTGCCGCAGGGGCGTTACGTCCACCTGGCCGGTGCCCAGGCGCGGCTGGTGCTGCGCGACAGTCGCGACGGCAGTCCCGCCCTCGAAGAGGCCAACATCCCGCTGCAACGGTGGGAATACCTGTCGCCGACGCGCATCCGCTTCGCCTTCGCCGGACAGTTTCCCCTGGAGATGACCCTGCGCGCGGCCGCAGCCTGCGAGGTTCGGGTTGGGCGCGAGCGTTACCAGGGCCAGCCGGGCACCGGCGGACTCTGGACGTTCAAACTTCCGCTGACACGGGTGAGTGACGGTGAGATCGTCTGCGGCTAAGAAAACCCGGCTCCTGAGTGCCTGGACACTGCTGGGGATCGCGCTCGTCACCGCCCTGGTGCTGGTGCTGACCTTTCACGGCAAGCAGGTGTTCCAGCCCGGCGAAGAACCGGCGGACCAGGTCTCCATCAGCTATGCCCAGGTGCTGCTCAAGGCCACCCCGGAGGATACCGGGCTGCGCATGAAGCTGATCGACCAGCTGATCGCCCTGGGCCGGATCGACGAGGCGCGGCGCCAGCTGCAACTGCTGCCGCAGCCGCTGGCCTCGACGCCCTTCTATGCCCTGGAAATGGACATCCTGCAGGCGGAAGCCAGGCCGGAGGGCCTGGCCGACGCCGAGCGCGAGCGCCTGGCGCAGCGGCTGAGCGCCCTGGACGTGGCCAGCCTCAGCACGCCCCAGTTGCAGCGCGTGGCCGAGCGGGCCCTGCAGCTGGCCGATCCGGCCACCGCGGCGCAGCGCTACGT
>CAUQPA010000201.1:0-6947 GCA_963519325.1 uncultured Pseudomonas sp.
CACTGCTGATGGCTGGGGTGCCACCGCACCTGGCGATAGGCACCAACAAGCTCAGTTCCACCTTCGGTAGCGCCACCGCCGCCTATACCTTCTACCGCCGCAAGCTCTTCCAGCCCCGCCAATGGCGCCATGCGCTGATCGCCACGGCCATCGGCGCCGGCGTGGGTGCCCTGGTGGCCCACCACCTGTCCGCGGACTTCCTCAACCAGCTGCTGCCGGTCGTGGTGTTCAGCTGCGCCCTCTATCTGCTGTTCGGGGGTACGCCGAAGGCGCCGGTCCTCAGCGATGCCCCCGTCCCGCAGCGGCGCCAGTGGCCCCAGGGCGTGACCCTGGGCATGTACGACGGCATCTTCGGTCCCGGTACCGGGGCCTTCTGGACGGTCAGCAGCCTGCTGCTCTACCCCCTGGACCTGCTCAAGGCCAGCGGTGTGGCCCGCACCATGAATTTCGTCAGCAACGGCGTCGCCCTGGTCATGTTCATCCTGCTCGGCCAGGTGCTCTGGGTGCTGGGCCTGACCATGGGCCTGTCGCTGACCCTGGGTGCCTACCTTGGCGCGCGCAGCGCCATCGCCGGCGGCGCCAAGTTCATCCGGCCGGTATTCATCTGCGTCGTACTGGCGCTGACCGTCAAGCTAATCTGGCAGCACTGGTTCAGCGCCGCCTAGCCGTTGGGCTCGATAGAGGTCGATCAGGTAGCGGGAGATGGAGAACGGCGGCGGCAGGGTCGGCAGCCGTTCCAGGTGAAACCAGCGGGCGTCTTCGATCTCGTCCGGCTGGCAACGGATGTCACCGGCTGCGTAATCGACGTGATAGCCCAGCATCAGCGAATGGGGATAGGGCCAGTTCTGGCTGCCCTGGTAGCGCAGGTTGGTGACCGTGACCCCCACCTCCTCCAGGATTTCCCGATGCACGCAGGCTTCCGCCGACTCGCCCGGCTCGACGAAACCGGCCAGCGTACTGAAGACGCCAGGGGCGAAGCGCGGCGAGCGCGCCAGCAGGACCTCATCGCCGCGGGTGACCAGGGCGATCATGCTCGGCGACAGTCGGGGATACTGGGTGAGGTGGCACTGCGGGCATTTCAGGCCGCGCTGGCCGTCGAGGGCGAAGGTACGGGTGCCGCATTGCCCGCAGAAGCGATGCTGGCGCGCCCAGGTGCCGATCTGGTTGGCGTAACCCAGTAGCTTGAACAGCGCATGAGGTGATTGCAGCATCAGGGGCCGCAAGGGTTGCCAGGCGCAGCCTGAGAGTTCGACCGGTGCGTCCAGCTCCAACAGGGTGACGGCCTGTCCCTGCCACTGCCCCAGGCCATGGTGCTCGCCCTCGAGACCCTGCAGCCTCGAGTCGTCCACGGCGAAGAGTACCTCGGCACCCGCGGTCAGGAAGGCCTGACCGCTATGCACCGCCAGCCAACCGGCCGGTGTCGCGCTGGTCTGGAACCAGCCGGCCTGCCACTCGATCATGCCGCGGCCGACGTCCAGCCCAGGGCACGAATGCTTTGCGCCGCGATGTCGAGGATCTCCGGCGTACCGTCCTGGCTCTCGGTACCGCCGCTTTCGACGAAGAACTCGATGCTGCTGAGCGCATCCGCCAGCATCTCGAGCGTCGCGGGCTCGCACGCCTGGCCACCTTCGATGAGACAGCGCTGGATGTAGCCGGTGCAGGCGCGCACGAGTTCGGCCGCCCGCGGATTGCCGAGGAAGAACAGGGCTCCACGCACGGTATCGAGCAGCGCCGGCACGGTCGCCAGGTGCAGGGTATCGCCGCGGGAGTCGAGGAAGGCGCCTATGGCGCGCTTGGCATCGGTCAGGCCGCGATAGGCTTCCCGATGCAGCAAGGCCTGGGCCTCGCCCAGCTGGTAATTGGCCACGCTTCCCTGCACGTCCTGGGCTTCCAGCGGGACGTCCATCAGCGAGCCCTGGCCCTCGGGGTGGGCGATCAGGCTTTCCACCAGCAACAGGGCATCGGCCAGGGGCGCGAGGTCCTCGAGCACCAGGCTGCGGTCCTTCAGCTGGGAGACACTCGGCAGGCACTGCTGCAGGATCTGGCCGGCGCTTTCCTGGCCCACCATCTCCAGGGTCTTGCCCAGCAGGCCGACCTGGACGTACAGCCGGGAGAAATTGTCCGAGTACGGCACCCGGCGTTCTTCGCTGCTGGTACGCAGCTCGCCTTCGATGAGATCGATGAGGTCCTTCACCGTATCCAGTTCTTCGCGGATGGCGGCGGACAGCGAGTGCATCACTGCCTGTCCCGGACCGGCCAGGCGCTTCTTGCCGGCTTCGAGCTGGGCGTCGGTGAAGCCGAGGCGCTCGATGCCGTAGGCGTCCATGACCTGTCGCGGATGGGTGCTGTCGACGCCGGCCAATGCCAGCAGATAGAGCAGCTCCTTGAGGGTGCTGCGGGCCGGCTCGTGCAGCTCGTTGCCGAGCATCTGGCGCAGCTCGCGGTCGACGCGGGCGAACAGCTGCTTGCGCTCGCGGGTGGCGGTCAGGCGACCCTGGGCGAACCCCTCGGCAGTGGCCGCGGCCACCCAGGGCAGGTAACCGCCGACATGATCGTGCAGCAGGGCGGCGGATCGCTCCAGCGCCCGCGCCATCAGCTTGAGGCTGGCCGTGCCCTTGACATCGCGCAGGAAACCCAACAAGCCGATCTGGTACATCTGCCGCATTCTGCGCGCCTGGGCCTGGCGCTCACGTGCCGCCAACCGGGTCACCTCGGTGACTGCCGGGCGCTGATCGAGGCGTACGCTGAAAAAGTAGCTTTCCGGGAGTTCCGGCTCACCGCCCGCCAGGCGCAGGGCATTGATGGCCGGCAGCAGCAGTTCGGGCATCTCGTCCTGGCCGCTGCGCAACTGCTCCAGATAGCGACGCAGGACATGCAGCCCCCGGCAGATGGCCATGAGGTGCTCGTCATGCTCGGCGCCCGCCCCGGCGGGAATGTCATTGGCGATCTGCAGCGTCTCGTGCGCCAACAGCTGGGCACCTGAAAGCTCGATGAGCGTCAGGGCGCCACGGATCTGGCCGATGCTCTCGACGGCCCGCTGCAACAGGCTGCTGCAGTGCCGTTCGACGATGAATCGTTCAAGATGGGACTCTGCTTCCTCGATGGTCGCGAACAGCTGTTCACGAACCAAGCTCAAAGCTCTTGCTCCGGTCACCATGGTGCCTTACGCCTCCTGCGCCATTACAACCTCGCAAACGCCACTCTAAAACGGGAAGAAAGGCTTGCTATTCCTGATGGAGCCTGGATACCCACGTCGTCCTGACCGGGCCACGCCATTCATCCAACGCTCACTCGTCCGGGTGCAACGAGCGCTCTTTGGAACCACCGCTCTGGAACGCTATACCTGTACATCCACAAAAGCGAAGCGATCATTCCGAATCGTCATATGAAACTCCAGAATCCTGAAAGTTCCGCGCGCTTCGAAATGTGAGGCTTCATGCGGGCTCAAATGACCAGCCTGCAGCATCCTTGTTGAATGGTAGCTGAAAATTGTGAAGCCTTTCAGCTTATTCGGACGAACGCGAACGCCGGTCTCGGGCGAGGCCTGGCGTACCGCGCCGGGAGGGCGCCGTTATTCGGCGCTGGTGCCCGCGAGCCAGAGCGGCGTCTTGCCACAGCTCTTCTCGATGGCTGCCATACGGGCGGCGTGGGCGTCGAGGTCCGCCGGGGTGGCCGTGATCACCCGCGTGCGCGGGCGTTCGGCCGGGAGTCGCCGGATCGGCATGATGTAGTCGCCATCGCCATTGCCTTCCTGGCCATGGGCCGCCAGTGACAGGCTGGTCTGGCCACCGGTCATGGCCAGGTAGACGTCGGCGAGGATCTCGGCGTCCAGGAGGGCGCCGTGCAGTTCGCGGTTGGAGTTGTCTACGCCGTAGCGCTTGCACAGGGCATCCAGGCTGTTGCGCTGGCCGGGATGCCGACCGCGCGCCATGACCAGGGTATCGAGCACCGAACAATGCTGGGCGATGTCGGCCCGCTCGGGGTGGCTACCCAGCCGGGCGAACTCCATGTTGATGAAGCCCACGTCGAAGGGCGCGTTGTGGATGACCAGTTCGGCGCCTTCGATGAATTCGAAGAAGCTGTCGGCGATCTCGGCGAAGCGCGGTTTGTCGGCCACGTATTCGTCGGTGATGCCGTGGACCGCGATGGCGCCCTCGTCGATCTGCCGATCCGGGTTGAGATAGACATGGAAATGTCGCCCGGTCAGCCGCCGGCCAATGACCTCCACCCCGCCGATCTCGATGATGCGGTGGCCGTCGGTCACCGGCATGCCGGTGGTCTCGGTATCCAGAACTACGTATCTCATCGCTAACCTCTTGGCTGTTACGCCTTGGCGGCCTGCTTGGCCTGCCGGACTTCATCGACACCGCGGTTGGCCAACTGGTCGGCCCGCTCGTTCTCGGGGTGGCCGGTATGGCCGCGCACCCAACGCCACTCGACCTGATGGCGCTGAACCTGTTCGTCCAGGGCCTGCCACAACTCGGCGTTCTTGACCGGTTGCCGCGCGGCGGTCTGCCAGCCGCGCTTCTTCCAGTTCACCAGCCACTGGGTGATGCCCTTCATCACGTATTCGGAGTCGGTGGTCAGGCGGATCTGGCAGGGGCGCTTGAGCGCCGCCAGCGCCTGGATGGCCGCCATCAGCTCCATGCGATTGTTGGTGGTGTTGGCTTCGCCACCCCAGAGCTCGCGCTCCGCACCCTTGAACTTCAGCAAGGCGCCCCAGCCACCCGGACCGGGATTGCCCTTGCAGGCGCCGTCGGTAAAGACCTCGACGATGTCGTCACTCATTGGATTCACTCGATTCGCGGCGGCTGATCTTGGCCACCGGCATGGGCACCAGCTTGCCACGCGGTTCCTTGCGCGCCTGAGGCACGGGGCGCAGGCCGAACATCAGCTTGCGCGCCGATAGCAGGTAGAAGCCCGCGCCCGCTGCCTGCTCGCAAGGGGGTTCGGGCTCGCCCTGCTCCATCCAGGCCAGGCGCTGCTGCCACTTGGGGGATGAAAGCGGCGGACGATAACACCCGAAGCGACGTTTCTCCAGCGCGAAGCCCAGCACCGACAACCAGTCCCCTACCCGGCTGGCACCGAAACAGCGCGCCTTGCGCAGCGCATCCCGGGCCAGGTAGTGACGCACGCCCCACAGGCTCCAGGGATTGATCCCCACCACCACCAGATGGCCACCGGGCCGCACGCTCAACGCCGCTTCCCGGAGGAGTCGATGGGGTGCCAGCGAGAAATCCAGGCCGTGCTGCAACAGCACCACGTCGGCGGCATGCTCGCCCAGCGGCCAGGCGCCTTCCTCGCAGACGATATCGACATCGCCCAGGGGCGGACCTATGCGTACCGAGTGACGCAGCTGGCCACAGTTGGCCGGCGACTCGGGATGCGGGCCGTAATGGACGAGATAGCTGCCGAAGTGCCGCTTGAGCTCCTCGTCGATCAGCACCTTTTCCTGCTCCAGCAACAGCTGGCCGAGCGGCCCCGCCAGCCACTCGCGAGCGGAGCTCATGAGCTTCAGCCAGCGCGGATCGACCTGGGCGGAGAATTCATCGTGCATCGTCTGGTCCTCTGTTGCGGAAGCCGAAGCTATAGCCCTGCCACTGACTTGCTACCCTAGGGACCTGTCGTCCCACCAGAGAGCGTACCCATGTTCGACATCCTGCCCCTGCCCGCCTTCAACGATAACTACATCTGGCTGCTCAAGGACGCCGCGACGAGACAGGCGGTCGTGGTCGACCCGGGCGATGCGGCCCCCGTACTGGCCTGGCTCGACGCCCATCTGGACTGGCGCCTGACCGATATCCTCATTACCCACCATCATAACGACCATACCGGCGGCATCGCCGCATTGAAGCAGCGTAGCGGCGCCCGGGTCGCCGCGCCGGCCGACGAGCGCATCGCCGAGGTCGACCTGGCCCTGCAGGACGGTGATCGCCTGGAGGTCCTCGGCGCCACCTTCGAAGTGCTGCGGGTACCGGGCCATACCGCCGGCCACATCGCCTACTACCTGGCCGGCGAACATCCCCTGCTGTTCAGCGGCGATACCCTGTTCTCGGCCGGTTGCGGGCGCCTGTTCGAAGGCACGCCGAGCCAGATGCTGGCCTCGCTGCAGCGGCTGGCGAGCCTGCCGGATGCCACCGCGATCTACTGTGGCCACGAATACACCCAGAGCAACCTGCGCTTCGCCCAGGCCGTCGAACCCGCCAATCCGGCGGTCCAGGCAGCCCTGGAGGAAACCCGTCGCCTGCGTGAGGCCAACCGCCCCACCCTGCCCACCCGCCTGGCTCGCGAGCGCACCTTCAATCCCTTCCTGCGGACCGCCGAAGCCAGTGTCCGGCAGCGCCTGCAGGATGAGCGCGGGGTGGCCGCGGATGCCTCGGAGGATACCTTCTTCGCCGCCTTGAGAGCCTGGAAGGACACGTTCTGACATGCATTGACGAAGGCCCTCCGGGCGGCTGCCGCATCGCGTTTCCGGCCGTCGTCCCGGTCACAGGCCTGTGGGTTGTTCCTTGACCCCCCGGGATGCGGTTCCTAGAATCGCCCATCCTCCAGATCCCGGAAAGCCCAGACCCATGCCGCCAGCGCCGCCGAAAACCCGCGAAACAGACGTGCTGGCCACCTCTTTCAAAGTCTCGGCGCTGTGCCTCGCCCTCTTCCTCGCCGGCTGCCAGAGCAATCAGCAACCGGCGGATCGCGCCTATCAGGCCGATCTGGAAATGGCGCCCAACAAGATCCAGCGGCCGCCGGAATGGCTGCGCAAGGCCCCGGCGGCAGCGGCTACCAGCGGCGATATCTGGGATCGGGTCAGGGACGGCTACCAGCTGCAGGGCGCGGGCGACAACGGCACCAACCCGCGCATCGATCGCCAGCGCCTCTGGTACGCCAGTCACGAAGCGGCCCTCCCAGTCCTGCAGCCGCGGCGCGCCCTACCTGCACTACATCGTCGA
>CAUQPA010000202.1:0-6944 GCA_963519325.1 uncultured Pseudomonas sp.
TGGTCGACAGCGGCACCGCGCCCAGCCAGGCCCTGCCCGCTCCATCCGCCGGTGCGGCGCCACGGCCACGGAGAAAGCCGGCGGTCTCCACCAGGTAGCGGCCGAGCAGCGGCGCCACCAGCAGCGGCGCCAGGCCGCCGACATAGAACACCGTCTGCCAGCGGCCGACGTCCAGCAGCCCCACCACCGCCGCCAGGGCGCCGCCCAGGGGCACGCCGCAGTACATCAGGCTGACCGCCGTGGCGCGGGCGCGCTCGTCCACCGATTCGGCGGACAGCGCGATCAAATTCGGCAAGGCGCCACCCAGGCCGATACCGGTGAGCAGCCGCGCCAGCAGCAGACTCTCCAGACTCCAAACGTGGGCGGTGGCCACCGAGAAGACGCCGAAGATCAGCACGCAGGCGATCAGCACCTTCTTGCGACCGATGCGATCGGCGCACCAGCCGCCGATGAAGGCCCCGGGCAGCAGGCCGAGGATGCTGGCGCTGAACACCAGGCCCATCTGCCCCGGCTGGAAGCCGAAGGCCTTGGCCATGGCCGGGGCGGCGATGCCCATGGCCTGGAGGTCCATGCCTTCCAGCAGGGCGACGATGAAGCACAGCACGAGGGTCAGGCGGGCCCCGGGCGGGGCGGTCGAAAGCAGGCGCATGGCGGACTCCTCAGAAGCGGAAGGTAGTGGCGACCATCAGGAAGCTGGTGTCGTCGCCATCGGCCTGGCGCACGGCGGCGCCAGCCTCGAAGTAGCTGTACTCCAGGTCCAGGGTCAGGTTGGCGGTGGGCATCCAGCGCAGGTTGTTGCGCCAGAGGGTACCGGTCTTGCGCGCCGAACTGGCGACGGTGCCCGGCACCGTGGTCATGCCCGGCAGGTAGACGCCGTCCTCGGTGCTCTGCCGCCAGACGCCGAACAGGCCGCTCTCCAGCTGCAGGGTCGGCCGTGGCGCCAGGGTCAGCAAGGGGCCGACCAGATAGAGGTTGGCCAGGGTGGTGAGGCCGGAGTCGCCATAGAAGCCGTTCTTCGGATAGAGCGGATCGAAGGTGCCGACGCGGTCATCGCCCAGGCCGTGGTCACCGCTGGCCGCGTCCACCCGCAGCGCCAGCCGGGGTTTCCAGGCGCCACCCAGGCGATAGCCGGTCTCGCTGCTCAGGCCCCAGGCGCGGATCTGCGCCCCGGCCAGATGACCGCCCTGCCCGGCCAGGTCCCAGGTCCAGTCCCAGTTGCCGGCGCTGCCGAACAGGCGGATGCCGGCGGTATAGCGCTTTTCCGCACCGGTCAGGCCATCGAGGGTGCGCTGGTCGGTCTCCAGGCCGAAGCCGTAGACATCCAGCTTGAGCGGCCCGGCCAGCGGCAGGGTGCCATAGAGGCCGTAGAACTTGACCGCGTTGTTGGAGCCATCGTCGAAGCTGTCCTCGCCGGTCACCACGGGTCTCAGGCCGAAGGCATCCAGTCGGTAGCCGTCCGGCCGGGTCCAGGCCAGGCGTACCCCGTCGAAGTTGAGGCGGATGTTGCGGGCGTCGCGGTAGGTGACGAAGGCCTGGTTGCCATAGCCCAGTTCCTGGCGCCCGACCCGGGTCATCAGCTTGCCGCCGGCCAGCGGCGTGTTGAGGTCGATGAAGGCCTGGTGCAGCTCGGTGCGGCTCTGGTCATAGGGACCATAGAGCGCTTTGTTCCAGGCGCGGGTGTTCTCCAGCTGGACGAAGGTACGCAAGGCGTCGTCGAACAGGTGCAGGTCGGCGTGCAGCTGCAGGCGCTGCTGGATGTAGTGATCGGTATTCACCCCGCGCCGGCCGAAGACCGGATTGCGGATGGTGTCGAAGCGATAGCGCGCCTCGCCACCGGTCTGCAGCCAGGCCGAATCCCCCAGGCGCTGGTAGCGCAACTCATCGAAGGGATCGGTGCGCTTTTGCGGATCGTCGAGGAAGCGATAGTCCTCTGCCCAGCGCGGTGGCCCCGGCGGCAAGGGACGGGCCACCTCCAGGCTGTTGAGCGGCTTGGGGCGGGCGCTTTCCAGGGTGGTGGAAGGCGCGGCGAAGGCCCCCTGGCTGGCCAGCAGGGAGGCAAGGGAAGCGAAGGCGAGGCACGAGCGAGCCCGTGCGCAGGCCTGGGGCGAGCGCGAAAGAGACATGGAGTGACCGTCCTGGCAAAGAGGAAAAAGGCGCCTCGGGGCGCGGGGATCAGTGCCGAATGGGCGCGGATCGGACGGTCGGTGGGGAGCTGGGGGCGTGCGGGTAGCGCAAGGAGCGAGAAGTCATGACAGGTGTTCCTTTCTTGTTGTTGTCGTCACCGTGGGAGGCCATGCGGCCCTGGTCCGATGATGGTCCATGGCCAAAATGGATCAAGCCTCACCACCCGGATTTGGCCGATTACCGAACGTTATATTTGTTAACTTTATCGTCGGGCTACAGCCGGTCGTCTTCGACCGCCAAGGGCGGCTGGCTCGCGATTTGTAACAATGCCCGCCCTTGAGGGGTCCATGCAGAGGCCCGTACGGGTTAAGGTTCCTCCTCTCACGATCGATAAGGCGAACTCATGAGCTTCAAGACCCCTCTCCTGCTGGCCGGCGCCGCCCTCTTCACCCTGCTGGCCGGCTGCGGCTCGCACGAAACCCAGGACAGTCCGGCCGCGGCTCCCTCGACCTCGAGTGGCGCCGTCAGCAGCAGCGGCCGTTGCAACTCCGATGCGGTCCAGGATCTGGTCGGCAAGGCGCTCTCCCCGGCGCTGGCCGAGGAAGGCCGTCAGCGCGCCGGCGCCCAGGTCGTTCGCGTGGTCCGTCCGCAGGACCCCATGACCATGGACTTCAATTCCCAGCGCCTGACCATCACCACCAGCGCCAGCCTGGTCGTCCAGACCGCTACCTGCGGCTGATCCAGTCCATGCCCGGTGCCGCGACGAGCTGATGGCCTGCACTTATCGCTCGTCGCGTCCCTAGACCTACCCAGTTACCGAGCCAGTCGCACCGTCCTAGCAGGTGATCGAAAGGCAGGCGCCGCGGTGGTCTCTCCTTTCTTGGCCAGCAATTGAAACGCTTAACGTTACTCGTTAAGATGCCTTTCGATGAGTCGCGCAAGGAGGCGAGATGATTCGAAGCTTTCGCTGCGGCGATACCGAAGAGCTGTTTACGACAGGGCAAAATCGGCAGTGGAGCCAGATAGCCAAGGTAGCGACGCGCAAGCTGGCGATGCTGAATGAGGCGTTAGCGCTGCAAGACCTCAGGTCACCGCCTGGCAACCGCTTGGAGCAGTTGGATGGCAACCGCAAAGGCCAGTACAGCATCCGTATCAACGACCAGTGGCGCCTCTGTTTCGAGTGGACTGCGCAGGGGCCGATCAATGTGGAAATAGTCGACTATCACTAGGATCGTCGGCCACGTGCCGGCTCAGGGTGCAAGCAGATGCAAGCGTCACAAGCCGCTCTCGCTAACAATGAATGGAGGTAACGTCATGCTGACCAACGGAATGCGCCCGGTTCATCCCGGCGAGATCCTGCGGGAAGAGTACTTGGCTCCCTTGGGTATCAGCGCATCCGCCCTGGCTCGAGCCCTCGGCGTCTCGGCTCCCACGGTGAATGACGTCGTGCTTGAACGTCGCGGGGTGACTGCCGATATGGCCCTACGGCTCGCCGCGGCCTTCGAGACTACCCCTGGTTTCTGGGTAGGCCTGCAGGCTACCTATGAATTGCGCGTGGCGGAGATCGCGAAGGGTGAGCAGATTCGTGCGCAGGTAAAACCCCTGAAGGTCGCCTGACCGAGGGCCGGTTGATCTTGCCGCGAAGACACCTCGCTAGTATGGCGACCAGGCGTGGAGCCCGGTAGGCTGCTTGACTCGCACCGAAATGAGTCTTGTTCGCCGATGTCCCTGCTGTCGCTCTCGCTCCGCCTCATGTCCCTGCCTGCCTGGCTGGCCCTGCCGCTGCTGCTGGCCCTGGCCGTTCCAGGCCAGGCCCGCCCCGTCGATCAGCCGATGGACGCCAGCGTCCTCGAGCACCCCGGCCACAGCTATGCCTTCAGCGAAGTGCAGCTGGACTCCGCCGATGGCGCCCGTCACTACCAAGTGTGGATCGCCCGGCCCGCCACCCCGGCACCGGCGGCCGGCTATCCGGTGCTCTACCTGCTCGACGGCAATGCCGCCCTGGGTGGCCTGAACGCCGAATTGCTCGACGAACTGGCCCGCCGCCCGCGTCCGCCGGTATTGGTGGCGGTGGGCTATGCCGGCGGCAAGCGCATCTATGGCCCGGGACGGGTCCTCGACTACACGGCCGCGCGGCCCACCAGCGAACGCTTTCGCGACATGCGCACCGGCGGTGCCGACGTCTTCCTCGCCTGGCTGCTCGACCGCCTGGAGCCGGTAGTGGCGCGCCAGGTGCCCCTCGACCGCAGCCAGCGCGCTATCTGGGGACACTCCCTGGGCGGCCTGTTCGTGCTCCACGCCCTGCTCAACCGGCCGGACGCCTTCGCCCGCGGCTATGCCGTCAGCCCCTCGCTGTGGTGGAGTCCCGACGCCCTGCCCCAGGACGACCAGGCCCTGGCGCAACGTCTGCGCGGCCACCCCGCCGAACTCATCCTGCTGCAAGGCGGTGCCGAGCACGACCTGCCCGCGCAATTCCAGAGCGAGGTCCCGGCCGACGCCACCCCGCGCCTGGCCGAGCGCCTGGCCCGCGTTCCGGGCCTAAAGGTGCGCTTCGAGACCCTCCCGGGCCTCGGCCACGGTCCCATGCTGCCGGCCTCGCTGCGCTGGGTGGTGGAGCACGGGACCTTCTGAGGTCCGCTTATCCCAGCATTACGCATCTTTATCCAGCGCCGCGGCAAAGCTTGGCAGTATCCCTGAACAGGGGCGCCACTTCCGGCACCCTCCTTCAGGCGGCTGACGATCAGACTCACCGCCGCCTGGGTCTTGCCGATCCGCTCGGCCGCCGCCGTGAAGCCGCCGTGATCGATCACCGCGATAAAGGTAGCGAGGGCATCGGTATCGAAATGGCGCATGGCGGGAACTCGTGACAGCGGGGCAATAGGCTCTGTCAGGCAAATTGCGTTCCGTTGTGACGCGCCGCCGTCAGTCCAGCCAGCGATACATCACATAGCAATCCACCAGTCCCAGGCTCCCATGCCGATAGGCCTTGGGCAGGGTGCCGACGATCTCGAAGCCATGCTTCTGCCACAGCCGAACCGCCACGCTGTTGCTGGCCACCACCGAGTTGAATTGCATGGCCTGGAAGCCCAGCTCGCGGGCCACCTGCAGCGAGTGCTCGCAGAGGGCGCCGGCCACGCCCTGGCCACGGGCGGTGGGGGCGACCATGTAGCCGCAATTGCAGACGTGGTCGCCTGGGCCCATGGCATTGGCCTTGAGGTAGTAGCTGCCAAGGATCTGGCCATCGCGCTCGGCGACGAAGGTCGCCCGCGGCAGCTCTACCCAGAGGCGCCAGGCGTCGTCGCGGGTCATATCGGGATCGTAGGCATAGGTTTCCTGTGCCTGGACGACCTGCTGGATCAGCGGCCAGACCTGGTCGAAATCGGCGGCTGCCAAGGGGCGAATCTGCATGGGTGACTCCGGCTGAGAGGCGAGGTACCAGTGTCGCCTAGCCCGCCGGGCCTGCCAAATCCACGTCGGCGGCCAGCACGTCGTGAGCCCCCTGGCGACAGGCCGCCAGCAGCTCCTCGGCGAAGCCCTCGTCATTAAGCACCCGTGCCAGGGCCACGCCGCCGATCAGCGTGGTGGCCAGCTGTAGCGCCCGGCTGCGTCGCTGTACCGATGAGCCGGGCAGATCCTGCTCCAGCCGTTGTACGAAGCCTTCGAAAAAGCGCGTGTAGCTGCCGCGGATGGCGACCTCCCGGTGGGTGACGTCCGCCGCCAGAAAGGCCAGCGGACAACGCAGCGCTTCGCCCTCGGTATGCTCGCGACTCAGGTAATGCTCGACCAGTTGCCCGAGGCCTTCGCTACCCAGACCGTCGAGCCGGGCGCTGCCTACCCGCGCGGCGTGGCCGATGGCCTGGTCGTAGACGTCGGTCTTGGTGCGAAAGTGATGATAGAAGGCGCCGCGCGTCAGACCGGCATCGGCCATCAGCTCGTCGAGCCCGACGGCGTCGAAGCCTTTCAGGGCGAACAGGCGGGCGGCGCTGTCGAGAATGCGTTGGCGGGTCTGCTCGCGTTGATCAAGGGGCCAGGCCATGGCTGCTCCAGATTATGTTCTTGAACATAAGGTCCCCTTTGCCAGCATGCAGCCTTCTTTGCAAGGAGCCTCTCCCATGCCACCCTATCTTTTCGGTCCCGCCTTCAGCAGTCTGGTACGCAGCGTGCGCCTCTACAGCCTGGAACGGGACCTGGACCTGCCTTGCGGTCTCGCGCCCGCGGGGCAACCGGTCGCCTGGCGCAGCGAAGCCCATCTGGCGCTGCATCCCTTCGGCCAGGTCCCGGTGCTGCTGCACGGTGAACGCCGTGTCTTCGAGACCCTTGCCATCTGCCACTACCTCGACCGGCACCTGCTATCCACAGCCGATACCCTCGATGATCCCGAACAAGACGCCTGGGCCAGCGCCCTGCTCACCACGGTGGATACCCGGCTGATCCGCCGCTATCTGCTGCGTGTCGCCGGGCCCCGGCCGGATCCCCAGTTCACGGATGCAGAACATGAACGCGCCGCCGCCGAGGTCAGCGCGACCCTGGCGGTGCTCGATTGCCAGCTGGGCGGCAGCGCCTTTCTGTGTGGGCCCGACTTCTGCCTGGCCGATGCCCTGCTGGCACCGATGCTGGACTACTTGGAGCGCCTGCCGGAACCCCGCTGGCTAGCCGCCTGGCCACGCCTCGCCGCCTACCTCATCCGCCTGCGGGAGCGACCATCCGGCCAGGCGATCCTGGTACCGGCTGACTTCACGCTACGTTGAGGCAATCGAACCCTGCCCTTGCGGAAATCACTTCGCGCTGCCGCTGGCAAGACTATCGACGACGCCATACTC
>CAUQPA010000203.1:0-6922 GCA_963519325.1 uncultured Pseudomonas sp.
GCGGTCCCTGGCTGCACCTGCCCGATCACCGGGTGCGACTCACCGCACCGGAGGAGGGGCTCAAGGCCCGGCTCTGGCCGCTGCTGGAAGCCCAGCGCTTCGACCCGCCCTGGACCCGCGATCTGGCCAAGGCCCTCGGCCAGCCGGAGGCCGAGGTCCGGCTCTTGCTGCGCAAACTGGCCCGGCTGGGGGAACTGACCCAGGTGGTCAAGGATCTCTTCTATCCCCAGGCGAGCCTGGAAGCTGCCGCGCGCGAGGCCTTGCGCCTGGAGCGCGAAGCCGGGATCATTCGCGCCGCGGCCTTCCGCGATGCCCTCGGCATCGGCCGCAAGCGCAGCATCCAGATCCTCGAGTGCCTGGATCGCATCGGTTTCACCCGTCGCTTCGGCGACGAGCGCCGGGTCCGCCCGGACAGTGCCTGGGCGCGTACTGCCGAGGGCTAGCGCAACAGAGGAAGGCAATCACGCCCGGTGGCGTGGCCGGGCTTCAAACCCGGTTGGGGACGGCAGCCGTTCCCGGGTGGGTTCGACTCCCACTGCCTTCCGCCACCTTTGCTGGCGAAGGGGCTGTGTCAGTGTCGGGAGACCCTCACCCTAGCCCTCTCCCCGAGGGAGAGGGGACTGTTGCGGCGCCAGCGATAGGCGCTTGTGCCCTGGGCGCTGTACGAAATGCCGGTGTGGGTGGAGTCTGCCGCCATCATTGGCTGGAGGCCTGCCTGGCAAGACTCAGGAACGTTCCGACGCAGCGTGGCAAGTGATCAGGGAGCTGCTTTCTCCGGAGTAAACAACGGCTCGCCCAGGTAGCATGGTCGTCCGCCAATCTACGATTCGCAGGATCGCTGGACTTGCAAGCTGCGAGCGGTCGCTACCCCTTCAGCCTCCTCACGTTCGCTTGAGCCATGGTCGTATGAGAGGTGTCGGCGGGTTTGGTAGCCGTCATGACCAGCGAGATCAGCTCATAGGCGTCAAGCAGCCTCGCCTCGAATGCTACTTCCAGAGCTTCATAACCGCCAGGACAGCGATCGCCGTGGACATCGCCAGAACTATGGGTGCCAGGGACATGCCAGCTCCTGGAATCTGATTTTCCGCACGTCTGATTCGCCCCGACTGAACGCCATGTAAGCCCGACAAAATGACGACGAGCACCAGCTTGGCCTGGAGCCAGTGGTCGGCAAGCCAATGAGCAGTCAGGGCGAGCATGAAGCCCAATACCCAGACCAGCAGCATCGCCGGAGTGGTGACTGCCCGATCCCAGCGTCGCACCCTGGCAAGGGCGACCGTGCCAGGTGCGATCCGAATCGCATCGAGCACGATCGTGAGGGCCAGCACCCCACCCACAAACATCAGGGCGGCAGCTATGTGCAGTGCTTTGAACCAGGGGTACAGTTCGGCGAGGCTCATTCGGGTTCCCCAACACGTAACTCGGCAGCCTTGCGGGCCAGGAAAGGTCTATTGAGAAAGCCGCCGAGCGGGACGAACGCGACCGCGATCATTCGGGCGACCTCGATAGGGCGCCACCGCCCACCTGAGACGGTCTGGAGCGTCGCCCAGACATAGGCGATGAACGCAATACCGTGTATCGGTCCCATTAGTTGAACCCCAAGCCGCCATTCGCCAAGGTGCTTCAGCGGTACGGCTATGCCGACAAGCACCAGCAGCGTGGTCGCCTCGATCATGGAGATGATTTCGAGGCGACGGAGCTGCGCCAATTCCTCTCGCTGATATCGATCCATCAGGCTGGCGAAGGCACCCGGCGCCCTTGTGCCAACTGCACCCCCTCACGGATTGCGTCGTGTCCCATTAGGTTAAGGGCCAGTTCAGTCAGCTCGAGGCCGGCTGTACGTGGATGCCCAGTATCGAAGGGCGGCTTTGGGTCATATTCCATCAACAGCTGAGTCAGCTTGGCGACGTGCTCGCCGCGGAGTTCAGCCAGCAACGTAAGGCCGAAATCGATACCTGCCGTCACACCTCCACCGGTGAGTCGATTGCGATCGGCAACGACGCGCTCGCGCCCCGCGTCGATCCCAAGCGCTTCCAGTACGTCATACAGCGCCCAATGAGTGGCAGCTCGATAGCCATCGAGCAGACCAGCCATCCCGAGCAGCAGAGATCCCGAACAAACCGAAGTGATGTAGCGTGCACGTCGGCCGGCAGTCATCAGAAAGTCGATGATCGCCTCGTCCTTCATGGCCTCGTTGGTGCCGAAGCCGCCTGGCACGAACAGCACATCCAGATCTTGAGGTACGTCTGCGAAGGTGTGCGTTGGGTGCAGTGAAATACCGCTGTCCGTCGGTACCGCTTCCATGGTTTTCCAGAACAGCCGGGTCTCACTGTGCATCCCCAGCGCGGATTGAGGACCGGCGAGATCGAGGAGGGTGAATCCTGGATAGAGGAGCATGCCGATCTTGAGCGGCTCTAGGGGGGAAGCAGGCATATGAGTGGTCATGAGGTATCTCTGCGGTGAGGAAGCGCCAAGGTTATTAACAACGGCGGTCGTGCGTGAGTGGCAGAAATGCCAGGTAGCGGTTATAAACGGCCATGCTCAAAAAAATTCCTGCCGTACATGACATCGCCGTTCTCGTGTTGAATGGCGCGACGCCGTTCGATCTCGGCATCGCCTGCGAGGTGTTCACCCACGTGCGCCTGGAGGACGGGACGGCTCCCTACCGTGTCCGGGTCTGCGGCGAGACGGCTCAGGTGGACGCTGGGGCGTTCATCCTTACCGCGCCCTACGCGCTCGACAGCCTGCTGGAGGCCGACACGGTGGTGGTGGTCGGCATCGCCAACCCGTCGATGGAGGTAGCCGCTCCGGTGACGACGGCGATCCGCAGTGCCTGGGAAAACGGGGCGCGACTGGCGTCGATCTGCACCGGTGCCTTCGTGCTCGGGGCGACCGGACTGCTGGACGGGCGACGGGCAACGACCCATTGGCGGGCAGCTTCCGCCTTGGCGAAGCGCTTTCCGGCGCTTACGGTCGAGCCGGACGTCCTGTTCGTCGACGAAGGGCGGATCCTCACGTCGGCCGGAGCCTCGGCAGGGTTGGACATGTGCCTGCACCTGGTCGCGCGTGATCACGGACAGGCCGTCGCCGCCGAGGCGGCACGCCTGGCCGTTACCCCGCTTTTTCGTGACGGTGGGCAGGCACAGTTCGTTCGCCAGGAACCACCCGTTTCTCCAACCAGCCTTACGTCGCTCATTGACTGGGCCCTGGATAACCTTCACCAGCCACTGTGCATCGGTACGCTGGCCGAACGCGCCAACATGAGCCCGCGCACCTTTGCCCGCCGCTTCCGCGAACAGCTGGGGGTAACCCCGATCCAGTGGCTTCTCACGGCGCGCATTCGCCGGGCGCAGGAGCTGCTTGAAACCAGCACTATCGCTATCGAAGGGATCGCGGCGGCGGTCGGCTTCGATGCACCGGTAACGTTCCGCGCCCGCTTCAAGCGGATCGTCGGTGTAACCCCGACCACTTACCGGCAACGCTTCGCCTCTGGTGAATTCGGCGCCTGATTGATGGGCATCTAGAAGCCACGAGCGACGTTGTTGCTTAACGTGTCGTCCCGGTGCTGACAGAAAGGTAATGCCGGAGCAGCGCCGGGTGCCGGCCAGCGTTACCCTTGCTAAAAACCTGTTTGCCAGCGTTTTAGGGCGAGTACCGATCTGAAGATTTCCCTTCCGCCAATCACGAAAGCGCTGATAGAGGGTCGACCAAGGGTCGCAGCGTTTTTACTGCTCGCCGCCGGCAACAGCACCCGGTGTCTATCGTTGAGCATTAGTCGATCATCACTGCGAGATCGCCCCTTCTTTTGTTCAGGGGAAACTGGGTCAGCAATCGGCTACCGAGAGGAATCTGAGCGTCCGAGACGCTTCGCCAGGCTACCGTCCAGCCTTCAAGGGCGCCCAATCCTCTCGTCCGGAACCTAATACACATCCTTCAAATAGCGCTTCTGCTCGCTCATCCCGCGCACGTACTCGGCCGCGCCCTCGTCGCTGAGGCCGCCGTGGTTGGCCACCACCTGGCGCAGGGCCTGATCGACGTCCTTGGCCATGCGGTTGGCGTCGCCGCAGACGTAGACGCGGGCGCCGTCCTGCAGCCAACGCCAGACCTCGGCGCCGCGTTCCCTCAGGCGATCCTGCACATAGATCTTCTCGGCCTGGTCGCGGGAGAAGGCCAGGCTGAGTTCGCTCAGGGTGCCGTCGCGCTGGAAGGCGGCCAGTTCGTCGCGATAGTAGAAGTCGTGGGCGGCGTGCTGTTCGCCGAAGAACAGCCAGTTGCGGCCGCTATCGCCCCGGGCACGGCGCTCGTGGAGAAAGCCGCGGAAGGGCGCGATGCCGGTGCCGGGGCCGATCATGATCAGCGGTACGTCGCCTTGCTCCGGCAGGCGGAAATGGCGCGCGGGCTGGATGTGGACCTCGGTGGTGGCGTCTTGCAGGCGATCGGCGAGGAAGGTGGAGGCCACGCCCTTGCGCGTGCCGTAGCGGACCGCCGAGACGGTGAGGTGCACCTGGCCGGCGTGGGCCAGGGGGCTGGAGGCGATGGAGTAGAGGCGCGGCTGCAGGCGCTTGAGGCTGCCGAGCAACTCCTCGGCGGCGAGGCGCGCGGGAAAGCTGGCGAGGACATCGGCCAGTTGCCGGCCCCACAGCCAGCTTTTCAGTTCGTCGCGGGACGCCAGCAGGGCATGGCAGTCGGCATGGCCGCTGCGTTCGGCCACCAGGGCCAGGGTTTCGTTGCTGGGGCGGGCGACCTCGTAGTGCTCGGCCAGTGCCTGGCGCAGGGCCAGCTCGCCGACCTTGGGCACCGTGACCGGCTGTTCACCGTCGAGCCCGGCCAGGCTCAGGATCTCGTCCACCAGCGCGGGACAGTTGCGCGCCCGGACGCTGAGGGCATCACCGGCTTGGTAATCCAGGGACTGCTCGCTTTCGAAGCCGAACAGCCGGACCTCCTTGTTGGAGCCGGCGCCGTTGAGGCGCTGGTTGATGACCAGGCGTGCCGGCACCGGGGTGGGACGCTTCGTAGAGGTTGCACTGGCGACCGGGGCGCTGCTGGCGGCAGGCGCCAGTAGCTTTTGCAGCCCGGCCAGCCAGGCGTCGGCGCGGTCGTGACCGTCGGCATCGCAGTCGAGCCGCGCGCAGAGACGACGGGCGCCGAGTTCGGCCAGGCGGGTATCGAGGCGCTGGCCGTGGCCGCAGAACTGGTCGTAGGTGGAGTCGCCCAGGGCCAGCACCGCGTAGTCCAGCTCGGCGAGCGAGGTGTCGAGGCGACTGAGCCCTTGCCAGAAGGCCTGGCCGTTGTCCGGGGCGTCGCCGTCGCCGAAGGTGCTGCTGACCAGCAGGGCGCGCCGGGCACCGCTCAGGCGCTCCACCGCGTAGCCGGCCATGTCGTGCAACTCCACCGCCAGCCCCGCTTCCCGTAGCCGGCTGGCGCAGTGCTCGGCCAGGGCTTCGGCGCTACCGGTCTGGGAGGCCCAGAGCACCACCAGGTCGGCTGGGGCGGCGGGTGCCAGGGTTTCCACCTGGGATTGTGGCAGGCGGCTGAACAGCCCGGCGAGCAGGCCGTCGAGCCAGAGGCGGGTATCGGCGGCCAGCGGTGCCTGGACCGGCAGGCAGGGCACGCCCTGGATACCCCCATCGCGCAGGCCGTCGAGGAAACCGCCCAGGTAGGTGCGCTCGGCGGCGCTGAGCTGCGGGCGCACGGCGGTCGCGACGCCGGTGAGTTCGGCCAGGCGCTCCAGGGCGGGCCGGTGGGCGTGGTCCAGCGCGGGTTCGTCGGCCGGCAGCTGGCGGTGGTCTATGGTGGCGACGCGGGTCAAGCGCACGGCGCAGACCTTGAGTTCCGGCTGCTGGGAGAGCGGGTCGATGGCATCGCTGGTGACGGCGTTGATGGCCAGGTCCGCGCCGTGCACGTCGGCCCAGTGGAAGGGGGCGAAGCAGTTGCCGGGCTGGACCCGGTCGCTGATGGTCACCGGCAAGACGGCGCGCCCACGGCGGGAGGTGATTTCCAGGCGGTCGCCGGCCTTGAGCTCCAGCGCCTGGGCGTCCTGGGGATGCACCTCGACGAAGGGCGCCGGGTTGAGGCGGTTGAGGGCGGCGATCTTGCCGGTCTTGGTCAGGGTGTGCCACTGGTGCTGCAGCCGGCCGGTATTGAGCACGAAGGGGTAGTCGTCGTCGGGCAGTTCCGCCGGGTCCAGGTGCGGCCGGGCGAAGAACTGCGCCTTGCCGCTGGGGGTGGCGAAGTTGAGCGCGGTCGGCTCGCCCGACGCGTCCAGGCGCAGGGTCTGGCTGAGGCCGTCGTTCAGATAGCGGATTGGCTGGCGTGGAGTGCTTTCCGCGTTGGCGCAGGGCCATTGCAGCGGCGTCTCGCGCAGGCGCGCATGGCTGGCGCCGCGGAGGTCGTAGCCGGTCTGGGGATTGTGGAAGTGGGTGATCTCCGCGAACACCTCGGCGGCCGAGGTGTAGGCGAAGTGCTCGCCATAGCCCATCGCGCAGGCCACGTCGGCGATGATCCGCCAATCGGCCCGGGCCTCGCCGGGCGGGCTGACGGCCTGTTGCGCCAGGGTCAGGTTGCGCTCGGAATTGATCTGCACCCCGTCGGCCTCGGCCCAGAGCGCGCCGGGCAGCAGGATGTCGGCGTAGCCGTTGGTCTCGGTGTCGAGGAAGGCGTCCTGGGTGATCACCAGTTCGGCGGCCTGGAGGCCCTTGATGACGGTGGCGCGATTGGCCACGCTGGCGACCGGGTTGGTGCAGATGATCCAGCAGGCCTTGACGCTGCCGGCGGCCAGGTCCTCGAACAGGGCGATGGTGCCCTTGCCCAGACGGGTGTGCAGGGTGCCCTCCGGTACGCCCCAGGCCTGCTCGACGAAGGCGCGGTCGGCGGCGGACAGCAGGCTGCGCTGGCCGGGCAGGCCGGGGCCCATGTAGCCCAT
>CAUQPA010000204.1:0-6915 GCA_963519325.1 uncultured Pseudomonas sp.
CCCAGGGCCTGATCCACAAACCCGGGCAGCCGCCGAACGCCGAAGGTGTGGCGTTCCGTGTGGCGGTGGTGCCGCGCCCGTGCTTCCGCCTGTAGCGCGCGCTGCAAGATGTCCGGCAGCCATGGTAGCGCTGCGGCCATCCGCCAGCGCTCGGCAAACTGGCGAGCGCTGAACGTCCCGTTCTTGCCGTTGGGCACCACGAACCAACCACACTGGACAGCTTCGTCTATGAGCTGGACGGACGGCTGCAGGTGAACGGGCACTGCGGCCAGCACGTCACGAACAGCGTCCGCCGGAAGGTATGCGAGGTACCGTCGTGCCCAGGGATAGGCCTCCTTGCACAGGACCGCCTGGCGGTAGTGCTCGAGGGGGAAAAAAGCCCGTTCCTAGGCGAGGGATTCTATGGATTTCATCTTGGTGGCCTGCAGTTGATGCAGACAGCGTACGAAGAACCGATAGAACGCAAGGGGTCAGTGTCCGACCCAAAGCTATCGTTGGCGGTGGGCAGTTACCAGTTAAGAGCAGCCCTCACAGTTTTCCTATAGACGACGGCTTAAGTCTGAAAGCAGACATGTTCAGGTGCTGTGAAGCGTTTATGCGGGTCGCAATCCAATGCGCATGCTACATTTATCAGGTAACGATTGGGTGAAGAATAATTTAATGAAACGCGTAACAAGACAATCAACCAAATTTGGTGCATTAGATTTGGCAGCGGATATTGGCCGGGAGTTTAATCTTCCACTTAACCGCATTGGCGAGGTGTTTTCCTTTGACGAAGCCACCAAGCTTGGAATCGAGGATATGCGCCTTCTGATAGGCCGCCGGGCTGAGAAGATGTTCGAGTACATGGTGGCTTCGTTAGGGCAGGCAGATCTTATTGCTCCAGAAGATACAGCGGCTCCACTTTATGACGGGGCCGATGTCCAAGCCCCTGACTACTTCGTAGCGCTCAAAACCGGTGAGCGCTACTTCGTGGAGGTCAAGCACGCGCGTACGGAGAACTTCAATCAACCAGTGACATTCAGCAAGAATTACTTAGCAAGGCTCAAGCGCTATGCCTATCTCAAGGGTCAATCACTCACGATTGCCGTTTATTGGCAGTCGCTTGGGCAATGGACCATAAACAAGGTAGAAGACTTTGAGACACCAAAAGGTACGATAAATCTACGGTTTCCAGAGGCCTTGCAGCGCAACATCGCCGGAGCCTTTGGCGACCGATTAATTGGCGTAGTTCCCCCGCTCGTATGCCGCATACATGCAAAGCCAGAATACCCAAATTCAATTAGCGAGGACGGAATCGCTAATTTCATCATCAATGGCATCTCGTTCTATTCTGAAGGAAAAGAGATAATCTGTGACTTAGAGCGGCAAGTGGCGTTCTATCTGATATTTCACTCAACCTGGGAAGAACACGCCCCCGTTGCGAAGATGGACGGCGACAGGGTGGACTTCATAGAGTTTTTTGCAAAGCCGCTCGATCGCAATGAGGCGCAGGAGTTCGAGATTATTGGATCGACCGCTGGCATGGTCTCAAGGCATTTCGAGTGGCTTACGACGGCGGATGCACGCATTGTTCGCCTCACCCCTCAACTTAAGCCAAGCGAGATGGCTCCCGCCTTTGACGATTCCTATAGAGGAGAGATTCTCCGCATGTGGCTTCTTCAAATACAGCCAAACTATGGGCCCCTTATACACAAAGTGGGTCGAGACCTGGAGTAGGCTTCCGGCAAATCTACGACTGCTGCAAGGTGGGCATAGGCTTTCGAGTTGTGGACGAAAGCTATGGGTAGATTGTTGTCATCGGCTATTTTCGGTTTTGGTATTTTCAGAATCTCGCAGCAATTTCAGATATTGCCTTGAGGCCTGCCGGGTGCCTGTCCCCTTGCGTTTTAAAAAGCTATGTCAGGGTGAATGGCAGATATCAACCAGGAGCCTCACCATGACCATCGCAACCCTCCCCTCCTCTACCACCGATACGGCACAGAGCACCGTCGTACCGGGCCGCCTGGTCTTTCATCGCGACGAGCCGTCCCGCTTCGGCCCCATCGAAGTATTGAGCCACGATGGCGTGGTGAAGGGCCGATCGATGAAGCAGCAGCAGGCGCTACCGTTCGAGCCGGAGGCGCTCCTCACTGCCGCGCAGCTGGCGGAAGTCATCATTGATCTCGCCGGCAAGGCGACGACACCGGCCAGCGCTGACCAGTTGGCGGCCTACGCTCGCACCCTGGCCGAGGCCTATGGTGCGCATAGCCAAGCGGGTGATCTCGCCGTCGGCGACTTCGCGTTCTACCGCGAGGATCCAGATGCTTATGGGCCCCTCTCCATCCAGGCGGTTGCCTCGAAGGTGACGGCCTACAGCAAGTACAAAGAGCTGGAGCTGGACTTCGACCAGACGGACCTGAGCACTGCTGACCAGCTGGCTGAGGAGCTCATCGGTGCCCTCACCATCGAAGAAGCTGAGCGGCGGCAGCTGAAGGTGTCAGCTCGCGCCAAAGCTCTGGCTGCCTCGTTTGCGAGTTAATATCATCTGGCAGCTGCCGTAACAGCGCGCACCCTGCCGAAGCCCTCCTTGTCGAGGGCTTCGTCTTGCTGGTTTCCCAGTCACGGGCGAGTTTTCTGAGCAGCCAGGCATTTTCTGCCGCAGTAAAGGCGATAGAGGCCATTTTTGATAAGCATCACGTCTGAGTGGGCGACGCCTCCACCGAAGGCCGTAGCGTTACGAGATAATCTAGAAGCTCGGCGCCAATAAGCAAAGTCTGCCCTCGGTTTCTTCGCAACATAGTCGGCTGCCTACGGAACGTTCAAACATGGCCGCTAGACGGTTATGGTTCTAGCTGTGCGCTAGGAAATGTCCAAAGCGTAGATCAGCGAGCTGCCCGGGGATGCCGGTACCGCTATCTTCGGCGTCAGCGATTGGCATGGACAATCAGCTACGGCCACGCCCATCGCGGAACTTGATAATCTCATATGGTTGAAATAGGCTACAACAAGGCCACTTGCTGCCCGCCCCCTCCGCCATATCGGCATGGTGAAAGCAAGGCTCTACCTCCTAATGGTGATTCTCACCGGCAGGTCGCAATGGAGGGCCGACACGCGATGCGAGCCGGTATCTTGAGAACACATCATGACCACGATCGAATCGCTTAAATCGCAGGCCAAGCGTCTGCGCGCTCACCTATCTGCGAAGAACATACAGCTTACCCATAGCCAGGCTCTCGAAGCCGTTGCTGCCATGCACGGACATCGCGACTGGAATACGGCTTCAGCCGCAGCAGACGATCACGTCACGTTCACCCCCAAGTCCTACCGCGTCAGATTTTCGCTCGACGAGTTCTTGGGTGGAGACCTAGGGCCTGCCGAAGTGCAAACGGAAGGCACCTACAGACGTGGCTACCACCAATGTGCTGCTGAAATCATGCATGCGATGCGAGGACCCAGGCCGATTACAGCCGCCATATTGGAGTCTTGGGTAGAAGGGGCGGGAATGGAATGGCGAAAAGATAAGCCTTTAAATCGCATGATTACGGCGCCCGGTTTTGTGAATGTGAGCGAGGAAGAATAGATGCTATTTAAGTTTTCTAACGTTCAGGATACGGCAAGCGCGCTTATCGAATCATCAGCTACCTTCTCAACTAAGTACAAGACGCTTGAAGACGCCATCCAGTATTTAAAGCAACAGTCTGTGATGCTTTATGAGCGGGCGTATGGTGACGTTGAAGATGCTGAAGACGTAGGTGATGGGGTTTTACAAGTCCCAATATGGCGGAATGTCGGAACAACCTACTACGCCGTGCGTTCTCCGAACCCTCCTGACGGTGAGGAGTGGGCCGTTAAATCCAATACCCCGAATGCTGCGTACATCGACGTCGTTTTTTGGATGGCTGTGTCTCTTAACTAATCAGACAGGCGTGCTCAGGGTCCGAAGGCCGCTAGCCATGGGATTTGGAAGCCTAGTCTCAAAAGCCAGGCTTCCAAATTTTTTAGCGTCAGTCCGTGGGCAAGAACGCTTGGGCGCCAAGCTTCGCTATCGCAGATCTGCTTTCTGCAGGTAACCATCTAGCCACCGCAGCGGGATCGTGGGGTGCTCCCAGGCACTGGTCGGCAGCACCGGCTGCAGGAGATCAGGCAGCGCGCGCAGTCGCTCAGCGTTTTGCCTCAGAGCGAGCCACAGCCTCTCCGGATCGTCCCATGCCGCCAACAGCTGGCAGACCTCCCGCCAGTTGATGGTGCCGCCCTGCTCAACCGGCGCCGGCCATCTGGTGGCCCGAGTGACCCCCTGCTCATCCATCGCCATGGGCGCCAGGTCGTAGATCGGCGCCAGCCGTACGCCCTCTCCGTCACGCAAGATCGCAGCGTTGCGGCCATGGTTGTCCGTGTTGCCCACCACCTGATTGAGCAAGTCCCGCAGCAGGTACTCATCGAGTAAGCCTGGAATAGCGGCGTCCTGGCCGGAAGCCCGCCACACCCTTACCAGGGCCTCAATAGCGTCGAGGTGCCCCAGGTAGCTCCCGGGCACCAGCGTACCTGTCAACGAATAGATCGACTCGACAGCGACCCGCTCAAGACCCGCGGCACCGGGTCGGCGGTCGAAGCGTGGCAACCATAGGCTCGGCTGCCTACCCTCCTCGAGCATGAGCCCATCAACAGAGATCGTCTCCAGGCCCAGGCTATCCACCGCCAAGTAATACCGGTACTCGCTACGAAGCACGTCCTGGTCCGCCGCGCGCCCCTGGTTGCGGGGAAATTTGACGAGCCAGTGCCGAGCTGCCAAGTCGTCAGCAAGAGTGCCGTCCAGGTACAGCTCGCCTTGAGTACCCTGGGTCAGCAGCAGCTTTGGCGCATCGCCCCCGGCGCCGGTGGCGCTTCCTAGGAGGGCACCTTGCGCATAGGCGTGATCAAGGAAGTCGGGGCCCTGATCGATGACCTGGTCTCGCCGGAATGCGATCGGCGCCCACTCCTCGCCGATCGTTGCGGCTTCGCGGATCCGCAGCTGACCGATCGGGGCAAGGGTACAGCGCGCTAGCAGTTCGAATGCCGGCTGGGTGGCTTGCCCGCTTACCAGCGCGAGACGGGGAAGCAGGAATCGACGCGCCGCACCGGAGGGCACGATATCGAACAGGAACGCCGGCCAATGCGAGAGACGAACAACGTCCCAGCTCAGCGGGAGATTCGCGCTCACGGCGTGCTGCAGCGATGGGCCGGATTCGGTCAGGTACTGAGCGAGAAATGACGCCAGGTAGCGGCAGCTGCAGGGGCTGTTGACAGGATGCCTGCCTGGATCGTCAAAGTGGATGTTGAGTGCATCCTGCCAATGACCATCGACGAACGCCTGGACGACTAGATCGGCCATAGCCGGCCGCCCAATGTGTCGCCGTGGGTTGCTGCATATCGGCTTGTCGCTGGCGCAGCAGGGGTCAGTTGAAACGCCATGCGCTATTGCTTCAATCCGCAAGCAGGCTTGGTCTCGGCCGCCTGCTGGGCAACAGCTGCAACCCTCTCATCGCAGGTGGCCTGTAGCGACAGCCAGAAACCCTCAGATGTCTTGAAATGTGCCGCCAGCTTCGACGCCAGCTCAGGCGTCACAGGCGCGCGCTCATTCACCACCGCCTCCACCGTAGCGGCCGGAACGCCAAGCCGCTCAGCAAACGCTATCGTGTCGGTCTGCAGCGGTACCAGGAACTCCCCCCTGAAGATCTCGCCCGGGTGGATCGGCGGCATACCGTTCTTGATCACTGCGATTCTCCTGGGGCGGCTTGTCAGGTCAGTATGCCGGCATTGAGCCGCGGAGAGGAGGACAGGCCGTAAAAGGCCGCTGGCGTATCACCTGGTGCCGGCCAGGCAAAGCATCGGTGGCACCTGCAGCAAGCCGCTGGTGCCAAAGACCCCATCCGCGCTACTGGAGTTGATCAAACCGCCCCTTTCGAGCCGGTCGACGCTTGGAATGCCACTCTGCTCCTGGCCGAGAGACCTTACCGGGGTGTGATATCCGGGGACTTGTTACTGGAAGGATCCTTGCCAAACAGGAACACCGAGGCTTCGGCTTCCAGGGCGTTCTGCCAGTCGAGCGTGGTCTCCTGCCTTGCATCATTCCGGCAGACCTCTACCCGTGCTTTGCGCCAGGTCGTTGCGCTTAGGGTCGTAGCGCTGCCACATAAATTCTGGTCATAGGTACGCCCCGCCCACGATGCCCCAGGGCCAGGTGCGAGACCGCGGGGAGGGGTAAACGCCAAAGCCTGCTGCTGTTGCATCACAGGAGAGGCAACTGTCGGTTTGCATCCGCCTCGTCTTGAAACGCCTGGATCGCCTCGTCATCAGCATCACACCCGCGGCCGGCGCCCAGCAGGCCGGCGAAATGCGCCTTCAAGGCCTGTTCGCCCTGGCCGCCCTGGCCGCCCGGGGCGAGCTGGTCGATCGCATGCCAAGGCACCAACCGCTCCGGCGGCAGAAACCGATAGGGATCGGCCACCAGCCCGCAGGCAAAGCGGCCGGTACCGAGCGAGATCAACGCTCGGCACCTCTCCTCGTCACCTAGCTCCTTGCCGAGGTCGCACACCTCGGCAATACAGCACAGGCCGCATCCGTTGCACGGTTTGCCCTGCGGCGGCTTATCCATCGAGACCAGGTGGAGCAGATGCCAGACGGCGCCTGCAGGCTCGAGCTTATCCATCTACCCTCCCCTTCTCACCGGCGCGGCCCGAAAAAACCCTGCCCAGGTCACCCGGGCGCCATTGGGCAACCGGCTCATCACAGTCGGCGCAGTAGAGAATCTTCCCATCGCGGACCTTCAGGTTCGAGTACATATCGGTGTTGTCCGCAGTGCCCCCGTCCAGGTCGACGTAATACTCGCCTGACCCCTGGTAGTGCCGCTTGATGAAGAAATGTACCCGGTTTCCGCAGGACGGACAGGACACCGGG
>CAUQPA010000205.1:0-6861 GCA_963519325.1 uncultured Pseudomonas sp.
TCCATCAGTTTGGCCATGTCCAAGGCCTTGTCGCCGGTCTTGACGGCGTAGATGTCGGCCAGGGTGCCGTCGATCTGCTCAAGGAAGGTGGCGATCTCGCGCAGCTCGTTTCGGTCGCCGGCGCCGATGGTCCAGCTGTTGTGGATCATCAGGAAGCCGGCCCGGGCGATCTGCACCTCGTCGGCGGCCATGGCGATGAAGGACGCGGCCGAGGCGGCCAGCCCCAGCACCTGGACGGTCACCTTGCCCTTGTGCTCGCGCAGCAGGTTGTAGATGGCCAGGCCCTCGAACACGTCGCCGCCGGGACTGTTGATCTTGACCGTCACGTCCTTGTCGCCGATGGAGCGCAGCGCCGCGCTCACGCGCTTTGCCGTCACGCCCTCCCCCGTCCACCAGTCGAACCCGATCGGGTCGTACATGGTGATGGTGGTGTCGTCGGACGCCGCCGCCTTGATCGCCGGGTTCCAGCGCTCCAGGGCCAGAGGCATCAGGTCGCACTGGATCTGCGCGCGCGGCCGGGCCTCCGGCGCTGCCGGAATGGTCTTGAGGGTCACGGGTTACTCCGGTTTCTGGTCTTGCGATGCGGCGGGGAACAGCCAGGCGGCTAGGGCCGAGCGGGCTTGCTCGCCGTCCTGGGCCTGGCCTAGCTGGTCAATCGGAAGCAGGTTGGACTGGACGGTGTAGACGTCGCCCCCAGGAATGGGCGGCAGGTTCTCCAGGCGCCGGACCTCGTTTCGGCTCATCCAGCCGTTCTGCAGGCCGGTGGTGTAGTAGCTGGCCCGGCCGGCGCTGTCGGCGCGCAGTAGGCCTTCCACCGAGAACTCGGCGAAGTAGCGACCGTCGTTGTCCAGCAGGCAGCGGCTGATCTCCTGCTCGATGTTCTCCAGCAGAGGGCGCAAGCCGTTGGTGAGCCACTGCAGGTTCATGCCCTCGACGCTCGACGCCCAGGACGACTGCTTGTCCATGTGACCGACCATGAAGGGCGGCACCCGGAACCAGCGGCAGATCTCCTCGATGGCGAAGTTGCGGGTCTCCAGCATCTGCGCAGCTTCGGGGTTCATGGTGATCCCCTGGTACTTCAGCCCGGCCTCGGCCACCAGGATCTTGCCGGAGTTGGTCGACCCCATGAAGTTGGTGAGGTTCTTGCGTAGCTGCTCGCGCTGCACGTCTGTCAGCTTGGTGTCGCTGCTCAGGATCCCGGAGGCCTGCATGCCCTGGGCGAAGACCTTGGCCGCGGCCTCGTCCGCCGACATGGCCGCGCCGAAGATGTCCCGGCCCGTGTTCACCGGCAGGAGGCCGCACACCCCGTCCAGGCCGAAGCCGCGGATGTGCATAAGGTCCTTCTCGCCGATGACCCGCTGCTGGCCGTTCTCGGTGTAGGTGTATTCCAGCCGCCCCGTATCCAGACGCTTGACCACCATGCCCTGTGGCAGGAGCGGCACCAGGGCGACGATGCGACTCCCCACCCGCTTCTTCTCGACGAAGGCATTCCCGCGTAGCGCGATGCTGGCCACAATCATCAGGATGAAGCGGGCCGGGGTCATCTCGGCGTTGGGGCTCACCGTGAGTAGCCGGTAGAACGGATGCTCCGTTGCCGCCACCCGGGAGCCGTCGTCGCGGCGCTCGTAGAGGCGCAGCGGGAGCGTCGAGACCGATTCCGACAGTAGCCGCACGCACGCCCAGACTGCGGAGAGCTGCAGGGCTTTGTCGACAGTGACGTGTTTCCCACTGGCGGAGGTACCGCCCATTTCCTTCCAGAAGGCCGCATCTCGGAGGCTGATGGGCACGCCGAGCCAGTCCAGCAGCGCGGACTTCACCCTGCCTGGTTTCTTGTTGCTCGCCATCAGAGTCCTACCATGATCGGGTTGTCGTAGAAGCCTGAGCTGCCGCCCAGCGCTTCAGGATTGAGCGAAATCAGCGATACCGCGTTGAACAGCGCCATGAGCGGGTCGATCTTGGCCGAGCCGCTGGCCTGCTTGGTGATCAGGATCGAGTTGCCGCGCGGCTCCACACGGGCATTGCCACAGCACCAGGCCATCATCGGCTGGCCGCCGTGCACCAGTGCCCCCTGCGCGAGCCGGCGCTCGGTGGTCTTGATCGCGCCACCCAGCTTCCAGCCCTGGGAGATGCCCACAATCTTCTCTTCCGGGATGTCGGCAGCCTCCAGGGCGTCTCGGATAGCTCCGATGCCCGCCGGGTCGACGCCGATCTGGTCAAGCAAGCCGGCTGACTCGACCAGTGCTGCAAGTTGCGCAACCTCGTGGACGTCGTCGCCGATGTTCTCCACCAGGGTGAGGTGGCCATCCTTCGCGAAGTCCCTGAACCGAGGCGCCTCAGACTTCCGGCGCTCCAGGACCGATGGGTGGGCCCAGGCATGGGTCCACGCCAGCCAGCGCTGGGTACCGATCTCTCGGCCCGCCGCAGCGAAGCCGAGCAGGTCGTCGAGGCCGCCGCCGTCGATGCCCAGGTCGATCACCTCACAGCGCTCGATCAGGTCATCCAGGCTCTGGCAGATACCTACGGCCTGCTTTTCCCAGAAGTCGGCGCCAGCCCAGCGATCCGAGAGGAGCGCCAGACCGATCTCGACGTTCAGGTGCTTGGCCAGGAAACCGCGGAACGACTCCTCGCCGTCCAGCTGGGCCTGAGCGTAGCCGCGCTCTATGAATGCTTCGTCGACCGACAGCCCCAGATTGGGGTTGGTCACGTAGGCGTTCGCGGCGTCGCGGTGGGCGCCGGCGTCCAGCAGGGCCTTGGGAAACTCGTACAGCACGGGCAGGAAGGACTTGTCGTCAATCTTGCCGTCACGCACCTGGCGGGCATAGAGCAGCTTCTGCCGGAAGACACCGGCAGGCGGGTCGTCCGACTGGGTGGTCGCCCAAATGATGAAGCCCTCGGGGCGCGAAGCCAGGCCACCGGTTGCCTCCCGCAGCATCGCCTCGGCGTTGTTGCGCTTGCCGAACACCCAGAGTTCGTCGATGAAGACGCCGATGGCCTTTTTGCCCGATACCGTCTCGCTGTCGGCCGCCACCACCTTGAGCGTAGCGCCGGTAACGCGATGGGTCACGGTCCGGATGTGGTTTTGCACCTGGATGAGCTCTTTCAGCTCATCGTCGGCGCCGACCATGTCGCGGATTGGAATGTAGCTGTTGTCGGCGATCTCCTTCGTCGGCGCAATGATCACGAACTCGCCGGAGGGCCGCCAGTTGAGGATCAGTGCCGTCAGCATGATGCCGGCGGCGATAGTCGACTTGCCGTTCTTCTTGCTGATCAGCAGCAGGAACTCGGTGATCATCCGGCGCCCGGTCTCAGCGTCGTAGGCGCCGAAGATCGCTGCGACGAACTCGTTCACCCAGGGGCGGACGGTCTCGCACATCAGCGGGCTGCCGGTGGCGTCTACCATGCGTAGCTGGCCGAACACCTCCAGCGCCTCGGCGGCCTGGTCTGGGAAGAGCGGCCCCTGAGGAATCAGCGACTCCCTGGCGACAATACGGCGCTCCCAGTCGGCGCAAGAGGTAGACCATTTCACGGCCTACCGCCTGGCACAGCCTTGAGCTGCGGTGGCTGCCTGGTACCGAACTTGCCGGCGGCAACCTCCTTCGCCTTGTCCTTCGCTTGCTCCTTCTTGCCCTTCCCTGCTGCCGATGCCTGGTCGAGCTTGCCCAGGATGTCGATCAGCTTTACCGAGATCTCCGGATAAACCTTTTCGTTATCGAGGATCATCCGCTCCGCTACAGCTCTGTAATCGAAGCCGTTGGCTTGCGCATCGGCATGACGCTCGGAGTTAACTTTTTCGGCCTCGGACTTAACCTGCTGCTTCGTCTCATCAAAAGCCTTGCGGCGCTCCATGTAGGCGGTGACATCGGCGTCCTTTAATAGCTTGGAAGCCGCTTGCGGCGCGGTTTTCTCGCTATATCCAGCTTCGATTGCGGCCTTTGTTTTGCCGGCCCCCGAGAGGAGCGCGTCAGCAAATCGCCGCTTCTTCTCGGTTAATGCCATTTAACTTTTCTCACCAGAGGAAAAAAATCTGCGAATGCGAGGGGGCGCGGTCTAGAAGCCCTCAGGCTCCAGACTTTGGACCCGCCTACCCCCTACAGGTCGACGGCCTGCATCTCCTCACGACGTTTCGTGCTGTCGTGGCAAGGCTTGCAGAGGGACTGCCAGTTGCTGCGATCCCAGAACAGTGCCTCGTCGCCACGGTGAGGGACGACGTGGTCGACCACGGTAGCCTCGGTGACTCGGCCAACTCGCTCGCAATAGACGCATAGCGGTTGCTGCTGCAGGTGGACCAGTCGAGCCTGCTGCCACTTGTAGCCGTAGCCGCGCTGGGATGACGTCTGGGTCGACGTGCGCCATGAGCCGGGCGCCACGGTTGCTGTCCGCTCCTTGAGAGTCTTGGTCTTCGGCTTGAGCATCCTGAGCTTGCCCATCAAATAGGCCTACCTGCCAGGTCACGGCGTGGCGCCTCGTCACCGGCGTCCTCTCCCTGCTGGTCAGCAAGGTAGTCCACCATCTCGCGGTTGCTCTCGGCCAACAGTCTGTTGCTCTCGGCCAGCTCCAGCATTGCCTGGGTCTGCCGGGCCAGCGCGCCGAGCAGCTGGTCGAGGGGCGTGACCGGTGGCGACTGGCTGATGCCGACAGGCTGGCCATCATTCATCAGGTTGTTCATCACGCTCTCCTGTCGGTTCTGCTGGCTCAATCCGGTAGGCGGACAGGTAGTTGACGATCTGTTGTGCCTCTTCGACCTTGATCGAGCGAGTGATCTTGATCGTGGCAGCTTCCATTGCCCGCATGTCGATCTGCACCGCAGTGACGTTCTTGTGGTCGATGCCCAGTGCTTCCAGCACCTGCAGGCCCAGGGCGTTGCCCGTCATCAGCCGGCTCATTCGGGCACAGCCTCTACCACCTGGAGATCCACTTACCGGCCCAGCACCACCACCTTGCAGCCCACCTCTTCGAAATAGGCGACGTACTGCCGGGTAATGCGATGCAGCTGGTCGAGCGTCAGCAGGGCATCCACCTTGATGACGATCATGTCGCCCTTCTTCGGGGACAGCTTAGCGATCTGGTACTCGATGGCTTTGGTCATGGCGTCCACTCAATTCGGTTTCGTGACATGTCACGCTCAGCGCCCGGCTGCTAAGCCTGCGAGAAAACCGAGCAGCACTGCGAAGGCGATGATCACGATCGGCATCCATTCGACACCTACCTGGCCTTGCATACGCAATGGTGGCGGCGCGGGAGGCGGCGGCTTCTTGGATTGCTCGTCCCAGCCCCTGACCGGGACCTCAATGCGATCCTGATCCCGCCAGCACCCGTCGGTATTGTCGGGGCGGCGAGGCCAGGGCTTGTCAGGCTTGATCATGGCTTCACCTGCTCTTGCGCCTGGCCCGCAACCTCGGATGCCTTCACCGCAGCGTCGCTCGCCTTGATGGCGGCCTGGCTTGAACTCACGCCAGCGGCTGCCAGCTGATCGGACTGCCGCGCGATGATCTGTTTGGACTCCACAAGACGCTCCCGCAGGTAGCTGATGTCGGCCCGGCACGCTTGGTCGTCCTTGTCGGTCTCGGTACGGTGAGCAGCGATCAGCGCGAGGATGTCGCTCTTGGCCGACCACATGCCGGCCGAGAAGCCGCAGGCAGCAGCGAGCAGCACTGCAAGGGTCGCGTACACCGCCACCCCGCTCTTGTCCCACGCGGTCTGTACCCGCTCGCGGTGCGTCATTTGAGTTTCCCCATCAGGTCTTCCACCTTGGCGTTCAGAGATTGATTCTCCTCACGCAGGTGGCGGACCTCTTCGGTCAGAGTGGCGTTCTGGATCTTGACGGATGTCAGCTCGTCCCTGATCTGAATGACGATCTTCCATGCCTCGTCGGCCTTTACCTCAGCCTTGTCCGCTCGCTCCTGCTGGAACTTACGGTCGGTTTCGAGGATGCCTACTTGGGTCTGGTCAGCTCTGCGCATCTCCAGCCATTTGTTGAAGCAGAGCAGGATCGCCATGAACGCACCGGCTCCAAGCCCGACGACACCCAGCCCGCTCGTTGCGAGTGCGGATGGCTCCATCGTTCGTCTCTCTCGGTACTGCGCCGATACGGCAAAGGAGGTAGGCCGGCAGAAGGCCAGCCCTGGAAAGGCGAATCACGCAGATACGCCCGCTTGTCGCCGCGCATGACAATGCCGCCCCCACGGCACAAGACTGAGTCTTCCACCACAGGAGTGCATTTATGGATATGCGCAGTTTCGAGGTCAGCTACACCAAAGGCGGCAAACAGGACACGTTCACCGTCGAGCAGGAGTTCTTCTCAGACGAGGAAGCCTGGGGCGCCGTAGTGGGCAAGCTAGGCATACCACTCGTTGACAAAAACCGAGGGGATCCGCCGAGCACCAATCGCAGTCTTGCGGAGGGCGCAGGCGTGTCGGACGTGGCCTGGCGCCAACTCTAGAAACGAAAAACCCCGGCGCGGTGGCCGGGGTCTCTAGTGTGTTGCGCTCTGCTCAGGCAGCTATCGCAGCATGGAATAAATCGTATAGGTGCTGTAATCCACTGTCAACGATTCGTGAAACATATCAATCAGGCTGCCTCGCACACTGCCGATAGCCGTCCATCCATCCAGGCCTCTCCCGACTTCACCAGCTCAGCCGCCTTCACGTGGGTGATCCCCATCAGCATTCCAAGTTTTCGATAGGTCAGTCCGTCAAATCGGTAGTAGTGCCACACGGCGCGGAAGCACTGTGGGTCCCGCTCCTTCAGGACTGACAGCATCCGGTCGACCCAGAGCGCCTCCAGGTCATCGATGTCAGGCGTCGGCAGCGACTCGGTGGCCACGTTGTCGCGCATCAGCGCATAGATCGTGCAGAAGTACTA
>CAUQPA010000206.1:0-6850 GCA_963519325.1 uncultured Pseudomonas sp.
GCGTACCACCGTGTTCTGGTTGTTTCCGTACTGGACGATGCGACTGGACAGGCCCGAGCCGTGCTGTTCGATGCGGGCGTTGCCCTGGACGCCCAATTGCAGGATGTCGGCCTGGTTGCCGCTGCCGACCTGCTCGACACGGGCGACGTTGCCGTAGCCACCCTGGAGGATGGTGGCGCTCAGGTCGCTGCCGTCCTGCAGCAGGCTGGCTTCCTGGGCGGCGCCGCTCTGGACGATATGGCCGAGCAGGGCGCTACCGCGTTGGTCGATGAGCGCCTGGTTGCCCACACCGACTTGGCGGATGGCGGCGTCGCGCTGGGCGACCGGCAACTGCCCCAGGTCGCCGGTTTCCATGAGATCGGCAGCAGATGCGCCCGCGCTCAGGCCGAGCGCCAGGGCGAGGATCACGGCGAGGCCGTCGAAGGGGCTGCGCATGGCTGTCACCGTCATTGCATGGATTCTCCGCGAAGCATTGTCCGGAGCCGCGTGGCCCATCGCTATCGCTCCAGGGAGTGAAACCCGCCCGACGCCAGACTTAAGCCCTAGCGCCGGGTCGGCTCCAGGTACTTGGTCAGCGCCGGATCGCGCGCATCGCGGCCGTCCGCCACCAACCACAGGCGCCGCTCCACGCCCTGGGCGATCAGGTGGGCGACGGCCGCTTCGATGGCCGAGAGCACGCACAGCTGCGCCGGTTCGTTGGTGGTGTAGCCGGACTCGGCTTCGAGCAGCTTCTTGAATTCGATGAACTTGAAGACCCCGGCCTGGCGGCCGATGGAGTAGATGGTCTTGGAGGTCATGACATTGGCCAGCACCCGCCCACTGCGGGTGTCGATGGCGCGCAGGTTCACCGTGACCTGGTCCACCCGGTATTCCTCGGACAGGCCGATGCCCAGGTAGCGCGCCCCTTCGCCACCGCTGCGCACGTTGGTGTCGTAGGCCACCACGCCGCCTTCCAGGAGCAGGTTGGCGGCCTGCAGCGAGGGCAGCGCCTGCTGCAGGTTTTCCGGCAGGTCCGGCTTGTTCTGGGTGGCGCGGATGATCTTGCGCTCGGTCAGCAGGTTCTGCAGGCCCTCGCGCTCGAGCACCACGAACCAGCCGCTGGCCTGCAGGGCGTCCACCAGCATGCTGCCGGCGCCCTGGGTGACGGCGGTGGAGAAGGAGCTGGCCGGATTGGGCTTGTACTGCCCGGTCTGGTCGCGAAAGCCATAGACGGCCGCCACCAGCGGACCCTTGGGTGGCGGCAGCGCCAGCAGGTCGTAGTAGGTGGAGGCGCGTGGCGTCAGGGTCGGCGCGGCGTTCTGCTCGGCGGGCATGGGATCGCGCACGCAGCCGGCCAGGACGAGGGCGGCGGTGAGGAGCGCGATCAGCGAAGAGGCGTTCATGGGCGGCATCCGTGCTCAGGGTTGGTTGAAGCCGTTGACGGAGATTTCCGAAATCTCCCCGGTACCGCGGTCGGTGATCTGCACCGTGAGGTTGCCGGAGTCATCGACGATGTTGACGATGAACTGGTCGGTGGAGAGCGTGCCCGAGTTGCCGTCCTTGATGTCGGTCAGCACCTGGGACAGCAGCCGCGATTCCAGCTGGCTGGTGAAGCGCTCCAGCGGCGACTGGCTGCTGGCGCTGCTGCGCAGGTCCGGGTCCTTGTGGCGATCCTGGGCGGTGGCGTTGTTCAGCAGGTAGCTGCCATTGAGCGGATTGCCGCCGAAGGACGGGTTCACCGGGGTGTAGACCAGCTCGGTCGCGGTGGCCGAGGCGATCCCCAGGGTGCAGAGCAGTGGCAGGGCCTGCCAGGCGTGCGCGGTCATAATTCGTCCTTATCCATGTCGAAGGTGTCCTGCAGCAGGTTTTCCAGGCGACGGCGGGTGATGCCCTCGTGGACCTGGTCCGCGGCGGCGTAGGCGGCATCCTTGAGTTCGCTGTTGTTCGGCGGAATGAACTGCCGATACAGCAGCCGCTGCTCGTACTCGACCCAGACCAGGCTGCCCCAGCGCGCCGAGGGCCGTTCGCGGACCACCAGGTTGAAGTCCAGGTCGGTGGTATCGGTGAGGCGGTCGGCGAAATGGCGATAGAAGTCGTGGCCGAAGCGCGAGATGGTGTTGTCCACCAGCAGCCCCTGGATGAGGTCGCCTTCGGCACGCAGCGGTCCGGCCAGCAGCAGGCCGAACAGCAGCCAGGCCGCCTTCATCCCGGCAGGTCCTGGCCGGCATGGAAGCGCAGCGCTGCCTCGGCCCGGTTGGCGGCGCCGGTCTTGCGCAGCAGGTTGTGCATGTGGCTCTTGACGGTGTGGGTGCTCAGGCAGAGCGCCTCGCCGATGGCCGCATTGGACAGGCCACGGCCCACCAGGCGCAGGATCTCCCGTTCGCGGCGGGTCAGGCCATCGGCCGAGTTGCTGGTGCGTTCCCGCGAGCGGCGCAGCAGGTGCGCGAGGATGGCGCGGGGCAGCCAGTCCTCGCCGGCCAGCAGGGCGCCCAGCCCCTGCAGCAGTTGCTCGCGGCTGGCCTGGGGCGCGAACACGCCCTGGATGGCGGGAAAGCGTTCGATCCAGGGCAGGGCCTGGTCGTGGGTGGCATTGAGAAAGGCCACCGTCACCGTTGGCGCCAGACTTTCCAGCCAGCGCTCGAGGGGTGCCTCCGGCACGCTGCCGAGGTCGACCAGCACCAGGCTGGCCTCGCCGGCCTCATCCAGCGCCTGGCCGCAGGCCAGTTCGATACCGTGGCGTTCTTCCAGGAAGGGTTTGAGCAATTCCGCCAGGAGGACGTTTTCCGTCGTCAGGCGGACCTTGCTCGCCGGTTCCATGCGCATGTCCATATGTGCTGCCTCATCATCCGTTGCGCGAACGCTGAGACAAATCGCGCAGGGCGACAAGAAAAAATTGACCGATTTCCAGCGACTTAACGGCTCTGTGGACCGCTTGGCAGATTGCCACCCGCTTGGCGTTTCGCTGCTAGCTCCAAGGGCTTAGCTCCAAGGATGGAGCCACGGCGCCCCTGGGGTGGAGCGCCGATCGCCGTCAGCGGGTCAGGGTGACCTTGCGCAGGTGGCGCGGCTGGTCCGGGTCCTGGCCACGGGCCTCGGCCAGCAGCGCGGCCATGCGGTAGAAACTCTGGATCGCCAGGAGGCCGTCCAGGTCGGGATGACCGGCGACGGCCAGGGGCAGGTCACGTTCGGCGACTTCGTCCGGTGCTGCCAGCAGCACCCGCGCACCCCGACCGCGCAGGTCCTGGGCCAGCTGCAGCAGACCGGCCTGCTCGGGGCCGCGCAGGGCGAAGATCAGCAGCGGATAGCCACGCTCCACCAGGGCCAGCGGGCCATGCTGCAATTCCGCGCCGCTGAAGGCCTCGCCCTGCAGCGCCGAGGTTTCCTTGAGCTTGAGCGCCGCCTCCTGGGCGATGGCGAAGCCGGGCCCGCGGCCGACCACCATGCAGCGTTCGGCGTCGCGCAGTACCGGCAGGGCCGGTGCCCAGCTCAGCTCGGCGGCGCCATCCAGGGCCGCGGGCAGGGCCACGCCGGCCGCGAGCAGCGCCTCGTCCTGCTGCCAGTGGGCGATCAGCCGCGCCGCGGCGGCCAGGGTGGCGATGAAGCTCTTGGTGGCGGCGACGCTCCGTTCGGGCCCGGCTTGGACGCCGATGGCGTGGCGACAGGCCAGCGCCAGCGGGGAGTCGATCTCGTTGACCAAGGCCGCGGTACGGGCGCCATAGCGATCCAGGGCGGTGAGCGTCTCGATCAGGTCCGGACTGCGACCTGACTGGGAAAAGCCCAGGGCGAGCTGGCCCTCGACGCGCAGTGGCGCCTGGCGCAGGGTGACCAGCGAGGGCGGCAGGGACAGCACCGGCAGGCCGAGATGGGCCATGGCCAGGTAGGCGAAGTAGCTGGCCGCATGGTCCGAGCTGCCACGGGCCACGGTCAGCGCCAGTTGCGGCGGGTCGGCCCGGAGATCGTCGGCCAGCGCCGCCAGGGCCTGGTCGATGGTCGCCAGTTGACGAGCGACCGCCGCACCGCTGGCGGCGGCTTCTTCGAGCATGAGCGAGGTCAAGAGGGTCTCCTGCAGCTAGGGCCTGATGCTGCCCACTCTGCCATTCCGTCCCGTCGCCGACCAGCGCCGCGGAGCCGCCAGGTCTAGGATGCCCTCGCGGCGCGCGACGGACGTTCAGGCTCTTCCCCGTGGCGAGGCCGTCGACAACATCCTCCGCTCACGCCCTTTCTCCGGCAGAGCTCCGGATCGGCGCCGCCGGCAGAGCGGCGTGCTAGAGCTTGAAGCGCGCCATCTGGGTGGCGAGATGCTCGGCGTAGCGGTTCAGCGCCTGACAGTCCTGATGGCATGCCTGGACGTCGCGGACGGTGGACTGGGCCAGATCGGCGATGCCCTGGACGGTGACATTGATGTCTTCGGTCACCGAGCTCTGTTCCTCGGTGGCGGTGGCCACCTGTTGATTGCGGTCCGCGAGCGCCGCTACCTGGTCGGCGATCCGGTTCAGCGACTCGCCGGTCTGCTGGCTGGACCTCACGCCGGTGCTGGTGGCCGCCTGGCCGGCTCGTATCGAGGCGACCGCCTGGGCGGCGCCCGTGCGCAACTGGCCCATGATGGCCTGGATCTCCCCCGTCGCGCCCTGGGTACGCCCCGCCAGGGTCCGGACCTCATCGGCGACCACGGCGAAGCCGCGCCCGCTCTCACCGGCGCGCGCAGCTTCGATCGCCGCATTGAGGGCGAGCAGGTTGGTCTGGTCGGAAATGCCGCGAATGGTGGTGGCGATCCGCTCGATCGTGGTGATCTGCTCGGCCAGCTGTTCCACCACGCTGGCGGAGGCGCCTATGTCCCGCGACATGCCCTCGATGGTGGCGATCGACTGCCCCACCACCGTCCTGGCGGAACTCGCTTCCTGCTGGGTGTCGTGCGACACCTCCGCGGCTTCGGCGGCATTCCGGGCGATCTCCTGGACCGTCAGGCCCATCTCGTGCACGGCGGTGGCGACCGTCTCGGTCATCTCCTGCTGGCGCACGGCGCGGGTCGCGGTCCCGTCGACGACCTGAGCCACGCCCCGGACGCTGCGCCGCAACTCTTCGCTGGTTTGCAGGGCATCGCCGATCAACTGCCGCAGGCTCTCGATGAAGCGGTTGAAGCCGCGGGCGAGGTCACCCAGCTCGTTTTCGCGCTGCTCGTCCAGGCGCCGGCTGAGATCGCCCTGGCCGCCGCCGATGTCCACCAGCGCCGCCGTCACCTGGCGTATCGGTCGGACGATGCCGCGGGCGATCCAGGCCATGAACAGCAGGAAGAGCAGGACGATCGTCAGGCTGATGGCCCCGATGAGGGTCAGGGTCTGGCGCGCGGGGCCGTACACCTCGGCCGCGGGAATCTCGCCGACCAGTACCCAGCCCAGCGAGGCCACCGGCCGGCTCAGCGCCAGATAGTCTTCGCCGCCGCGGCTGAACTGCAGGGTTTCCCCCTGGCCCGCACCGGCCTTCAGCAGGGCCTGGGCTGGCGCCGCGCCGGTCAGCTCGGCCAGGGTCGTGACGTCGTTCCTGCTCGCCTCGGGATGGATCTTGATCCGGCCATCGGAACTCACCAGAAACACGCGCCCCTGGCTGCCGAAGCGAAATTCGCGGATCAGCTCGGACAACGTGCTCAGGCTGAAGCCGAGTCCGGCGACGCCCAGGGCTTTCCCGTCTCGCTCGATGCGCTGGTTGATGAACAGGGTCGGGACCTTGGTGCTCTGGTCGACATCGATGTCCAGCGTCTGCGCCTTGCCGCTGTCGAGGAAGTCGTAGAACCAGCGATTCTCCGGCGCACCGCTCAGGAGGGTGCGATTGAGGCCCTGGTCGGTGAAGTAGTGGCCACTGTCCTTGGCGACGATGAAGGTGGAGAGCGCCTGCTGCCGGGTCTTGATGTCGGCCAGGTAGCGGATGAAGGCCGGTTGCTGGCTGGCCGCTTCCCCAGCGGCGAGCCAGTCGCCGACCAGCGTGTTGCTGGCGATGGCCGTGGCGGCGTTCAGCGGAGCGGCGAGCAGGCGCTCCAGGTCGTTGCGAATGGCCTCGACGCTGGCCGGCATGGCCTGTTCGACCAGGTAGCGATCGCTGAGCCTGTTCAGGGCGAAGGCATAGAGGGCGATGATGATCAGGCTGCTGATGAGCAGGGCCGCCCCCATGCTGGCCGTCAGTTGGAATTGGATACTCTTGCGCCAGCGCTGCATGGAAAACCCCGGGAATCAGACGAAAAAACATGACCGTTTGGACAACTTTTCATCCTTGAACAAAAGTCGTGCCAGCGTCTGAAGCCGAGGCCTAAGCCCCGCGCTAGGTCCCTTGTCGTCGATGGCGGCCAGCGAGCCGCCATTCGAGCGGCCCCAAGTCAGTGCAGCCCTGCTCGAGGTGACCGATATTGTGGCCAGATGATATCGGGGTACTGCTTAATGCCGGAGACAATAGGTGATCGGGCCCGTAGGGCGCAGGACAAGGTCACTCCCGAGGTTCGTCTTGGGCGCTCGGATGCTCGGGTACCGAGGTGTGCTCGACCTAAGCCGCGAGGCGCTCCAGAGCGATCACACCGGAGGCACCCAGGACGCAATGTCCGCCGCTAGTCGCCTTCGTCCGCCGCGCCGCCGGTGAATTGCAGGTCGTGCTTGCGCAGCTTGTCGGAGAGCGTCTTGCGCGGCAGGCCCAGGGCTTCGGCGAGGCTGCGCAGGGAGGCGTGGGGCTTGGCCAGTTCGCGCTGGATGAGGTCGCGCTCGAAGGCCTCGACCTGTTCGCCGAGGCCGGCGGCCTGCCCAGCTGTCGGCGGCGGCGCAGGTAGGGCCGCTGCGGGTACCACCGGTGGCGCCCCCAGGGGCGCCAGGGGGGCGTAGGCGCTGTTGTCCAG
>CAUQPA010000207.1:0-6845 GCA_963519325.1 uncultured Pseudomonas sp.
CCATACCTTCACCCCCGCACCCGGCGGCAAGGGCGCCAACCAGGCCGTGGCGGCCGCGCGCCTGGGCGCCCGGGTCGCCATGATCGGCTGCGTCGGCGCCGACCCCTATGGCGAGCTGCTGACCCACGGCCTGCGGCAGGAAGGCATCGATTGCCGGGCGGTCGCGGTGGCCGCCGAGGTGCCCACCGGGATCGCCTCCATCCTGGTGGACGACCAGGGGCAGAACGCCATCGTCATCGTCGCTGGCGGCAACGGCGAGCTGTCCGCCGCGCACCTGCAGGCCCAGGAAACCCTGCTCGACCAGGCCAAGCTGGTGATCGCCCAGCTGGAGGTGCCGCTGGCCACGGTGGGCGCCGCCCTGGCCCGTGCCCATGCCCTGGGCAAGACGGTGATCCTCAACCCGGCGCCAGCCACCGGACCCTTGCCGGCCGAGTGGTATGCTCACATCGATTATCTGGTGCCCAACGAAAGCGAAGCCAGCCTGCTCACCGGCCTGCCGGTGGAGACCCTGGAGCAGGCCGAGGCGGCCGCGCGCCAGTTGGTCGCCGCCGGTGCCCGCCAGGTGCTGCTCACCCTGGGTAGCCAGGGCCTACTGGAAGTCAGCGCCGGCCATTGCCGCCATCATCCCGCCACGCCCGTCAAGGCGGTGGACACCACCGCCGCTGGCGATACCTTTCTCGGCGGTTTCGCCGCCGGCCTGGCCGAGGGCCTGAGCGTCGCCGATGCTATCGCCCTCGGCCAGCGCGCAGCGGCCATCGCCGTCACCCGCCCCGGCGCTCAGCCGTCCATCCCCACCCGCCAGGAACTCGCCTTGTGAAGAAGACCGCTCTGCTCAATATCGCCCTGTCCCAGGCCGTGGCCAGTCTCGGTCATGGCGATCGGGTGGTCATCGGTGACGCCGGCATGCCGGTGCCGCCAGGCACGCCCCTGGTCGATCTGGCCGTGACCCCGGGCGTTCCGGACTTCGTCAGCGTGCTGCAAGCCCTACTCAGTGAGATGCAGGTGGAAAGCCACGTGCTCGCGGAGGAATCCCTCGCCGCCCAGCCACCGGCGCTGGCCGAACTGGAGCGCCTGACCGCGGATGGTGCCCTGGGCCCACGGCAGCTGGTCAGCCATGCGGAACTGAAGGCGCTCTGCCAAGGCGCCCGGGTGCAGATCCGCACCGGTGAATGCCAGCCCTACACCAACCTGATCCTGGTCGCGGGCGTCGCCTTCTAGCCCGCGGCGCCGGCCAGTAGGCGACGGGTCGCCAGCAGCTCCAGCGGCCGGGCGAAGTGATAACCCTGGGCGTGCCGCGCGCCCATGTTCTTGAGCAGCTGCAGCGCCTGGGCGTCCTCGACGCCTTCGGCAACCACATCCAGGCCCAGGGATTCGGCCATCCGCACGATGGCCCGGACGATGGCGACGCTACGGCTGCTCTCGGCCAGGCGCAGCACAAAGGACTTGTCGATCTTGAGCCCGCGGAAGCGGTATTCGTGGACGTAGCCCAGGGACGAGAATCCCGCCCCGAAATCGTCCAGCACCACCGAGACACCCTGGCGATCCAGGGCTTCCATGGTGGCCTTGGCCCGCTCCGGCTCGGCGACCAGGGCACCCTCGGTCAGCTCCAGGCAGATGCGCGAAGGCGCCACGCCATGGGCTGCCAGGATGCTCAGCACCTCGTCGGCGAATTCCGGGCGGACGATGCTGTAGCTGGAGCAATTGACGTGGACCACCGGCCAGTGGGCCTGGGCCGGCTCGGCGAGGATGGCGGCGATCCGCGTCAGCATGTAGGTATCCAGCCGCCCGATCAGGCGCAGGCCCTCCAGCTCGGGCAGGAAGGCGCCAGGCGCCAGCACGCTGCCATCGGGCTGCCGCCAGCGGATCAGCGCCTCCAGTGCGGCTACCCGTCCGGTCGTCACCTCGATGATGGGCTGGAAGAAGGGCTCCAGTTCGTTACCGTTCTTCAGCGCCTTGCGTAGCGCGCCCTCGCGCACCACCTGGTCGGACACCACCTGGCGCAACTCTTGGTTGAACACCGCGAAGTTGTCGCGCCCGCCCTGCTTGACCCGGTACATGGCGGTGTCGGCATCGCGCAGCAGATCGTCCGGCTGGCGATGCAGGGCCGGATCGGCCACCACGATGCCGATGCTGCACGAGGCGAACAGGCTGTGGTCGTCGATCACCAGGGGCCGGTCGAAGGCCTCGATGATGCGCTGGGCGATGGCCACCGGCGAATCCAGGCCACCGCCGGGCACCAGGATGGCGAATTCGTCGCCGCCCAGGCGCGCCAGCAGATCGCTTTCGCGCAGGCAGCTGGACAGCCGCTCCCCGGCGGCGACCAGCAGCAGGTCGCCGAAGGGGTGGCCGAACTGGTCGTTGACTCGCTTGAAGCGATCCAGGTCGAGGAACATCACCGCCAGCCCGGCGCCTTCGCGCTCGACCGCCGACCAGAGCGCGCCGAGGCGCTGCTGGAAGAAGCTGCGATTGGGCAACCGGGTCAGCGAATCGTGGTTGTTCTCGTACAGCAGCCGGGCATTGGCGTCGTCCAGCGCCTTGGTCCGCTCCTGCACCCGCACCTCCAGCGCCTGGCGCGAATGCTGGATAGCTTCCGCGGCACTGCGCCGCGACAGGGCGGTGTCGATATGGCGAGACACGAAGGTGAGCAGCTCCTGGTCGCGACGACTGTAGCGGACGTCCTCGCGATAGCTCTGCACCGCCAGCACCCCGCGCACCTGCTTGCCGTCGTAGAGTGGGATGCCCAGCCAGGAGTAGGCCTCCGGGGTGCCCTCCACCGGGGTGATCTCACCCTCCTCGATCAGCCGGTGCGCCTTCTCGCGATCGATGAGGCAGGGACGCCGCTGGCGAATGGTGTATTCCGTATAGCCCCGGCTGTGGCGTCGGGCCACCGGCGCCGTGTGGCGGCGCTCGTCGGCGAAGTAGGGAAAGCTCACCTGGTCCGAGGCATCGTCGTACAGGGCGATATAGAAGTTGTGCGCATAGAGCAGTTCGCCGACCACCCGGTGCAGCCCGCCGAGCAGTTCGGTCATGTCGGTGCTGACGCTGGACAGCTCGGCGATGCGGAACAGCGCGGCCTGCAGTTGCTCGGCGCGCTCGCGCTCGGCGATCTGCTCGCGCAGGCGGGCGTTGAGCTCGGAGAGCTCCTGGGTGCGCAAGCCTACCGTAGCCTCCAGATCCTCGCGCCGCAGGATGCGGTCCAGAGCCATGGCCACGTCCCGGGCGATGACCTGGAACAGCGCCTGGTCCTCGCTGCCATAGCGGCGCTCGCGATCATAGACCTGCAGGCTGAGTACGCCGAAGGTCCGGTCGGCGCCGTCCTTGAGCGGGATGCCCATCCAGAATTCCGGCACCGTGCCCTGGCAGTAGTAGGGACCCTGCTCCTGCGCCGCCTCGATGACCTCGCGGGGTACCAGCAAGGGTTCCCCATGCAGGAGGACATAGGCCGTCATGCTCGGGTGATCGCGCTCCAGCGGCTCGAAGGAGCCCGGCTCGGGCGGGCTCTCGTCGCGCTGGTCGAAGTAATAGGGATAGTGGATCTGCTCGGCACCGGGATCGAGCAGCGCCAGGCAGAGGTTTTCCGCATCGATCAGCGTCACCAGCAGCTCGTGGGTGCGCTGCATGAACGACTGGCGATCCACCGTCGAACTGGCCAGATAGGTGATGTCGTAGAGCACCTGCTGGATCGCTTGGGCACGCTGGAGTTGCAGGCGCTGCAGCAGGAAGCCGAACCTGAGGGCCAGGGCGGCGAAGTCGGTCTGGCTATCGGGCTGGCCGAGCAGCCATCCCAGCGGGGTCGGACCGCCACCCGTGGGCAAGCAGACGAGCCTTGCATCGGCGCGATAACGCGCCAGGTCCTCGTCGTCGAGCAGAGCCGGCCAGGCGCTCGCGGCATTGCCTTGCGCCAGGCGACACCAGTTGCCACGGCGCTGGTACCAGGCCCAGTCCGCTGCCACCGCCGCCTCGCGCAAGCGCGCGATGACCTCCTCCGCCTCAAGCCCCAGCACATTCGGATCCGGCCAGTCGCCCCCGGGCGAAGGCGGCGACCCGATCAGGCCCGCGTCTGGCTTCTGCTCCTCAGGCCCCTTCATGCTGACTCCTTCCCTTGCATTCACCGAATCCTGACACAGAAGCGGGGGACACCGCCAAGCAGGGGGTGAACGGTGTCTCCTGGGGGGCGAACGGCAAAGATATGACTAAAGCCCGGAGCTGCTGCGACAAGACTTATACAGCGAAAAGCCCGCTGTCCAACAAATTCCAGCCCCAGACAACCTGCCGCCGCTGGGCTTGTAGAACAAAATCCCGCGGCCTTTCCCATCGATCCGAAAGGCCATCATCGCGCGAATCTCTGGCTCGCTCAGGCCTACTAATAAGCAGACAGAACGCGATCTGACGCGGCCTCCGGTGCCCTTGTCAGCGCTTTACCGAGCAGGAGTTTCGCCATGACAGCTTCCAAGAAAGACAACCTCATCGACTGGCTGCGCGATGCGCACGCCATGGAGGAGCAGGCGGAAAAGATGCTGTCCGCCCAGGCCGCCCGCCTTGAGCACTATCCGCAGTTGCGCCAGCGCATCGAGCAGCACATCAAGGAGACGCAGGAGCAGCGGCAGGTGATCGAAGGTTGCCTGAGCCGCCTCGGTGGCAGCCCCTCTACCCTCAAGGACATCGGCGGCAAGCTGATGGCGCTGGGCCAGGCCATCGGCGGTGCGCCCATGAGCGACGAAGTCATCAAGGGCGCCATCGCCGGCTATGTCTTCGAGAACATCGAAATCGCCACCTACACCGTGATCATCGCCGCCGCCGCCGAGATCGGCGACAGCGAAACGCAGCACGCCTGCGAACGCATCCTCGAACAGGAGAAGGCCATGGCGGCCTGGTTGCTGGACGACCTGCCCGCCACCACCCGCGCCTTCCTGGAACGCTCCGCCGACCCTGACCTGACCGCGAAGCGCTGAAAAGAGCCTGTTCAACGTCGCATGAGCGAAAGCCAAACAAGCGGACAAGGCCTCCAGGAAGCGTATCGGATTCGCGCTCGAATCCACGGATGGTAACCGAGCATTCCGACGGGGCCGCCCAGGTCGGGCTGACGACCCAGGGCTTTTCAACGCAGCTTGGCCAATGCGCAGCGGACCTTGAACGGGCGCAGACCGTGATACACCCGTGACTAGCCCCTGGAGGTTACATGTTCGTCCATAACAAGCGACTGCAATACACCGTGCGCGTGTCCGAACCCAACCCCGGCCTCGCCAACCTGATGCTGGAACAATTCGGCGGCCCGCAAGGCGAGCTCGCCGCCGCCATGCGCTACTTCACCCAGGCGATAGCCGAGCTGGACCCGGGCCGCAAGGACATGCTGTTCGACATCGCCACCGAGGAGCTCAGCCACCTGGAGATCATCGGTTCCCTGATCGCCATGCTGAACAAGGGCGCCAAGGGCGACCTGGCGGAGAAGACCCAGGCCGAAGCGGACATGTACCGCTCCCTCACTGGAGCCGGCAATGACTCCCATGTCACCCAGGTGCTCTATGGCGGTGGCCCGGCGCTGGTCAATTCGGCAGGCGTCCCCTGGACCGCGGCCTACATCGACACCATCGGCGAACCCACCATCGACCTGAGATCCAACATCGCCGCCGAAGCCCGCGCCAAGATCGTCTACGAGCGTCTGATCAACGTCACCGATGACCCTGGCATCCAGGACACCCTGAGCTTCCTGATGACGCGCGAGATCGCCCACCAGAAGTCCTTCGAGAACGCCCTGCATTCCATCCAGCCCAACTTCCCGCAAGGCAAGGTCCCGCCCCGTCCGGAATTCGCCAGCGTCTATTACAACATGTCGCAAGGCGAAGGTGACGCCCGCGGCCCGTGGAACCAGGGTCAGGACTGGGAATACGTCGAGCAACCCGGCCCTGCAGTGGACGGTGGCGATGGCCTGCCAAGCGTCAAGCTGCCATCGGTGCAGGCCAAGGCGGTGGAGCAACTGGCTACCCGGACCATGTCCGACCCCAATGCGGCACCGGTCACCGGCGCCGATCTGGGTGCGGGTCTAGCCAAGCAGCTCGACAAGAATCGCCTGGAAGAGTGATCTTCCCCCACGCCGCCCTCCGGGGCGGCGTTCTTTTATCCGCTGCCGACCTTCCGTCGGCCAGAGGAATTAATTCTCCCTCCCTGAAGAACCTGGCCAATGGCCATCGGTCCTACTGCCGTCATCGTAGTAGGGAAAACCCTGATGGAAGATTATCTGCTGGCCTTCGCCATGGTCGCCCTGACCGCCCTCTTCATAGGTCTCACGACCGTTGGTCTGGTGGAGTTCACCTGATGGCGCTTTGCCGCCTCGGACGCTGAACATTTGCCATAAGGCGCAGTCTGCCGCTGTGCATTGATGCCATCACGTTGTACCGACGTAGTCAGGGACGCCACCATGAAACGCCACGCTTACGCCCTAGCCCTCGCTGCAGCCGTCGCTGGCAGCAGTTCCGCCTTCGCCATGGACCAGGATGCCCTGCAGTTCGAGCAGGCCAGCATGACCGCCTTCAAGAGCTGTGCGAACAAGGCGGTCATCGCCGGTACGCGCATCGGTGACACGGCGCGTTTCTCCGACACCGACAGCTGCGTCAGCCTGGCGCTGTCGCAGATCGAGCCGACCTACCAGAAAGCCCTCACCTCGCTGCAGAACAACGGCACGGCGCGACGCTGCCTGCAGACCTACTACAGCAACTGGTTGACGCTGATGAAGTCGCTGCCGGAGCTGCAGTCCAGGCCGCCGTCCTCGGTGCTGCTGACCGCCAACGGTGGGGAGCGGCGCCTCAACCAGTACTGGCAATTTGTGGTCAGCGCCCGCTAGCCCACCT
>CAUQPA010000208.1:0-6826 GCA_963519325.1 uncultured Pseudomonas sp.
TACAACCGCAAGTGGGACATGCAGTTCGCACCGAGCATCTGCCATGGCTGCTCCTCGGGCTGCAACATCAGCCCCGGCGAGCGCTATGGCGAACTGCGCCGCATCGAGAACCGCTTCAATGGCTCGGTGAACCAGTACTTCCTGTGCGACCGTGGCCGCTTCGGCTATGGCTACGTCAATCGCAAGGATCGTCCGCGCCAGGCGCTGTTGAAGGACGGCAGCCTGGAGACCGGGATCGACGCCGCCCTGGATCGCGCCGCCCTGCTGCTGCGCGGCAAGAAGGTCATCGGCATCGGCTCGCCGCGTGCCAGCTTGGAAAGCAACCACGCCCTGCGCGAACTGGTCGGCGCCGAGAATTTCTACAGCGGCATGAGTGCCCGTGACCTGGCCAATGTGCGCCTGGTGCTGCAGGTGCTCAAGGACAGCCCCCTGCCCGTGCCGACCCTGCGCGCCATGGAGAAGCACGATGCCGTCTTCGTCCTCGGCGAGGACCTGACCCAGACCGCCGCGCGCCTGGCCCTGTCCCTGCGCCAGGCGGTCAAGGGCAAGCCCGAAGCCATGGCCGCGGCGCAGAAGATCCAACCCTGGCTCAACGCCGCCGTGCAGAACATCGGCCAGAGCGAGCGCAATCCGCTGTTCATCGCCAGCGTCGCCGCCACCCGCCTGGATGACGTCGCCGACGCTCGCCTGCATGGCTCGCCGCTGGAACTGGCCCGTTTCGGCCATGCCGTGGCCCATGCCATCGACGCCAGCGCCCCGGCCGTCGACGGCCTGAGCGATGAAGTCGCCGAGCAGGCCCGCCTGCTGGCCGAGACCCTGCTGGCTGCCGAGCGCCCGCTGGTGGTGTCCGGTACCTCTTTGGGTGAGCCCGCGCTGATCGAAGCGGCCGCCAACCTGGCCAAGGCCCTGGCCGCCAAGGGCAAGGCCGGCTCCCTCAGCCTGGTGGTACCCGAGGCCAACAGCCTGGGTCTGGCGCTCTATGGCGGCGAGTCCGTCGAAGACGCCTTCGCCGCCCTGGAAAACGGCCAGGCCGATGCCCTGGTGGTGCTGGAGAACGACCTCTATCGCCGCGCCCCTGCCCAGCAGGTGGATCAGGCCCTGGCCCGCGCCCAGGTGCTGGTGGTGCTGGATCACCAGCGCACCGCCACCGCCCAGCGCGCCGATCTGGTGCTGCCGGCGGCGAGCTTCGCCGAAGGCGACGGTACCCTCGTCAGCCAGGAAGGTCGCGCCCAGCGCTTCTTCCAGGTCTATGAGCCGAGCTACTACGATCCCTCCAGCCTGGTCCGCGAAGGCTGGCGCTGGCTGCACGCCCTGCGCAACACCCTGGACAACCGTCCGGTGGACTGGACCCAGCTGGACCATGTCACCGACGCCGTGGCCACTGCCGCGCCGCAACTGGACGGCATCCGCGACGCCGCGCCCAACGCCAGCTTCCGCGTGAAGGGCCTCAAGCTCGCCCGCGAACCGCACCGCTACAGCGGCCGCACCTCCATGCGCGCCAACCTCAGCGTGCACGAGCCGCGCGCGCCCCAGGACGCCGACACCGCCTTCGCCTTCTCCATGGAAGGCTATGCCGGCAGCGCCGAGCCGCGCCAGCAAATCCCCTTCGCCTGGTCCCCGGGCTGGAACTCGCCCCAGGCCTGGAACAAGTTCCAGGACGAGGTCGGCGGTCACCTGCGCGCCGGCGATCCGGGCGTGCGCCTGATCGAGTCCCAGGGCGATCGCCAGAGCTGGTTCGCCGTCCCGGCCGCCGCCGTGCGTAGCGCGGAGTCCGGCTTCCAGGCCGTGCCGCTGTACCACCTGTTCGGCAGCGAAGAGACCTCCTCTCGCGCTGAGCCGGTGCGCGAGCGCATCCCGGCGGCCTACGTGGCGCTGGCCAAGGCCGATGCCGACCGCCTGGGCGTCAACGAAGGTGCCCTGCTGCGCCTGCAGGTCGCTGGTCAGGAACTGCGCCTGCCGCTGCAGATCAAGCCCGAGCTGTCGGCCGGCCTGGTCGGCCTGCCGGCCGGCTTCGAAGGGATTCCGGTGGGCTTCGCTGGCCTCACCGTGGAAGGACTGCAGGAGGCCGCGGCATGACCTGGCTCACCCCCACCCTCATCGCCGTGGTCATCGGCATCCTCAAGGCCATCGTCATCCTCTTGGCGGTGGTCATCTGCGGGGCGCTGCTGAGCTTCGTCGAGCGGCGCCTGCTGGGTCTCTGGCAGGACCGCCACGGTCCCAACCGGGTCGGTCCCTTCGGCGCCTTCCAGCTCGGCGCCGACATGCTGAAGATGTTCTTCAAGGAAGACTGGACCCCGCCGTTCGCCGACAAGATGATCTTCAGCCTGGCCCCGGTGATCGCCATGGGTTCGCTGCTGGTGGCCTTCTCGGTCATTCCCATCACCCCCACCTGGGGCGTGGCAAACCTGAACATCGGCCTGCTGTTCTTCTTCGCCATGGCCGGCGTCAACGTCTATGCCGTGCTCTTCGCCGGCTGGGCGAGCAACAACAAGTTCTCCCTGCTGGGCGCCATGCGCGCCTCGGCCCAGACGCTCTCCTACGAGGTGTTCATGGGCCTGTCGGTGATGGGTATCGTCGCGGTGACCGGCTCCTTCAACATGCGGGAGATCGTCGAGGCGCAGCACCAGGGCTGGTGGTTCATCGTTCCCCAGTTCTTCGGCTTCTGCACCTTCTTCATCGCCGGCATCGCCGTCACCCACCGTCATCCCTTCGATCAGCCGGAAGCCGAGCAGGAGCTCGCCGACGGTTACCACATCGAATACGCGGGCATGAAGTGGGGCATGTTCTTCGTCGGCGAGTACATCGGCATCGTGCTGATCTCGGCGCTGCTGGTGACCCTGTTCTTCGGTGGCTGGCACGGTCCCTTCCTGGAGACCCTGCCCTGGCTGTCGTTCGTCTGGTTCGCCCTGAAGACCGCCTTCTTCATCATGATCTTCATCCTGTTGCGCGCGTCCATCCCGCGTCCGCGCTACGACCAGGTAATGGCCTTCAGCTGGAAGTTCTGCCTGCCCCTGACCCTGATCAACCTGCTGGTGACCGGCGCCGTGGTGCTTTACAGCGCCCAGCCGGCCATCGGCCAGTGAGGTATCCGTCATGATCAAGGAAATCTTGCACGTCCTGCATGGCACCTACACCCAGCTGCGCAGCGTGGTGATGGTTTTCGGCCACGCCTTCCGCAAGCGCGACACCCTGCAATACCCCGAGGAACCCGTGTACCTGCCGCCGCGCTACCGTGGCCGCATCGTGCTCACCCGTGACCCCGACGGCCAGGAACGCTGCGTGGCGTGCAACCTGTGCGCCGTGGCCTGCCCGGTCGGCTGCATCTCGCTGCAGAAGACCGAAGCCGAAGACGGTCGCTGGTACCCGGAGTTCTTCCGCATCAACTTCTCGCGCTGCATCTTCTGCGGCATGTGCGAGGAGGCCTGCCCCACCACCGCCATCCAGCTGACCCCGGATTTCGAGATGTCCGAGTTCAAGCGCCAGGAACTGGTGTACGAGAAGCAGGACCTGCTGATCTCGGGTCCGGGCAAGTATCCGGAGTACAACTTCTACCGCGTGGCCGGCATGGCCATCGCGGGCAAGCCCAAGGGTGCCGCGCAGAGCGAGGCAGAGCCGATCAACGTGAAGAGCCTGCTGCCCTAAGGAGCTGTCGTGGAATTCGCCTTCTATTTCTCCGCCGGGGTGGCCGTCCTGGCCACCTTCCGGGTGATCACCAACACCAATCCGGTGCATGCGCTGCTGTACCTGATCATCTCCCTGCTGGCCGTGTCCATGGTGTTCTTCGCCCTGGGTGCTCCCTTCGCCGGGGCGTTGGAGATCATCGTCTACGCCGGCGCCATCATGGTGCTGTTCGTCTTCGTGGTGATGATGCTCAACCTCGGGCCGGTGATCTCCGAACAGGAGCGCAAGTGGCTGACGCCCAAGGTCTGGATCGGTCCGGTGATTCTCGCTGGCGCGCTGCTGGTGGAACTGCTGGTGGTGCTGTCGCGCACCCCGGGCGGCGCCGCCATCGGCCACACCTCGGTGGAAGCCAAGGCCGTGGGCGTGAGCTTGTTCGGGCCCTATCTGCTGGCGGTCGAGCTGGCGTCCATGCTGCTCCTGGGTGCCCTGGTCGCGGCCTACCACCTGGGTCGCAGTGACGTCAAAGATGGGATCGGCGAGTGAGTCGCCAAGGACTGGAGAACAGCCAATGAACGCCATACCTCTGGAACATGGCCTGGCCCTCGCCGGCGCCCTGTTCGCCCTTGGCCTGGTGGGCCTGATGGTCCGCCGCAACATCCTCTTCGTGCTCATGAGTCTGGAAATCATGATGAACGCCGCCGCCCTGGCCTTCGTGGTCGCGGGTAGCCGTTGGGGCGCTCCCGACGGCCAGGTGATGTTCATCCTGGTGCTGAGCCTGGCCGCCGCCGAGGCCAGTATCGGCCTGGCGATCCTGCTGCAGCTCTATCGCCGCTTCCACACCCTCGACGTCGATGCCGCCAGCGAGATGCACGGATGAACCTGTTACCCCTCACCTTCGCCTTTCCCCTGGTCGGCTACTTCCTGCTGGCCTTCTCCCGCGGTCGGCTGTCGGAGAATCTCTCCGCGCTGATCGGCGTGGGTTCGGTGGGCCTGGCGGCGCTGGTCGCCGCCTGGGTCGGCTGGAACTTCCACGTCGCGCCGCCCGCCGACGGTCACCTGACCCTCGTGCTCTGGCAGTGGATGAACGTGGACGGCTTCGCGCCGAACATGGCGCTCTACCTGGACGGCCTGTCGCTGACCATGCTCGGCGTGGTCACCGGTGTCGGCTTCCTGATCCACCTGTTCGCGTCCTGGTACATGCGCGGTGAAGAAGGCTATTCGCGCTTCTTCGCCTACACCAACCTGTTCATCTTCAGCATGTTGCTGCTGGTCCTCGGCGACAACCTGCTGCTGCTGTACTTCGGTTGGGAAGGCGTGGGCCTGTGCAGCTATCTGCTGATCGGCTTCTACTACAGCGAGCGCGCCAACGGTAACGCGGCCCTCAAGGCCTTCATCGTCACCCGCGTCGGCGACGTCTTCATGGCCTTCGGTCTGTTCATCCTGTTCATGACCCTGGGCACCCTGGACATCCAGGAACTGCTGCAGAAGGCGCCCGACGTCTTCGCCAGCGGTGATCCGCTGATCGTGCTGGCCACCCTGGCGCTGCTCGGCGGCGCGGTCGGCAAGTCGGCCCAGCTGCCGCTGCAGACCTGGCTGGCGGACGCCATGGCCGGCCCCACCCCGGTCTCCGCCCTGATCCACGCGGCGACCATGGTGACCGCGGGCGTCTACCTGATCGCCCGGACCCACGGCCTGTTCCTGCTGGCGCCGGAGATCCTGCACCTGGTCGGCATCGTCGGTGCCGTGACCCTGGTGCTGGCCGGTTTCGCCGCCCTGGTGCAAACCGACATCAAGCGCATCCTGGCCTATTCGACCATGAGCCAGATCGGCTACATGTTCCTGGCCCTGGGTGTCGGCGCCTGGCAACCGGCGATCTTCCACCTGATGATCCACGCCTTCTTCAAGGCGCTGCTGTTCCTCGCCTCGGGTTCGGTGATCCTCGCCTGCCACCACGAGCAGAACATCTTCAAGATGGGCGGCCTGTGGAAGAAGATCCCCCTGGCCTATGCCAGCTTCGTGGTGGGTGGCTCGGCCCTGGCGGCGCTGCCGCTGGTCACCGCCGGCTTCTACTCCAAGGACGAGATCCTTTGGGAAGCCCTGGCCAGCGGTCATACCTACCTGCTCTACGCAGGTCTGGCCGGTGCCTTCCTGACCTCGATCTACACCTTCCGCCTGATCTTCATCACCTTCCACGGCGAGGCGCACACCGAGGCCCATGCCGGCCACGGCATCGCCCACAACCTGCCGCTGGCGGTGCTGCTGGTGCTCTCGACCTTCGTCGGCGCGATGATCGTGCCGCCACTGGCCGGTGTACTGCCGGAATCCATCGGCCATGCCGGTGGCGAAGCCAAGCACTCGCTGGAGATCACCTCGGGGGCCATCGCCATCGCCGGTATCCTGCTGGCCGCCCTGCTCTTCCTCGGCAAGCGTTCCTTCGTGAACGGCCTGGCCAAGAGCGCGCCGGGGCGCTTCTTCGGGACCTGGTGGTATCACGCCTGGGGCTTCGACTGGCTGTACGACCTGATCTTCGTCAAGCCGTACCTGCTGCTGGCCCGCCTGCTGCGCCGCGACCCCATCGACCAGGGCATCGGCTTGATCCCGCTGCTGGCGCGCGGTGGCAACCTGGCATTGAGCATCACCGAGAACGGCCGTCTGCGCTGGTACGCGGCTTCCATCGTGGGAGGCGCCGTGCTGCTGCTCGGCGCGCTGCTGCTGGCCTGACCCCCTGACTAAGGATAAGTACACGTCATGCTTCTGCCCTGGCTAATCCTGATCCCCTTCATCGGCGGCCTGCTCTGCTTCCTCACGGAAAAGACCGGCCCGCTGGTGCCCCGCTGGATCGCCCTGTTCACCATGCTGCTGGAGCTGGTGCTCGGCCTGTGGCTGTGGGCCCACGGCGACTACAGCCTGGCCCCCGCCCCCGGCGCCGAGACCGCCTGGACCGCGGAATTCCAGATGGACTGGATTCCGCGCTTCGGCATCAGCCTGCACTTCGGCCTCGACGGCCTGTCGCTGCTGATGATCCTGCTCACCGGCTTGCTCGGGGTGCTGGCGGTGACCTGCTCCTGGCGCGAAGTGCAGCGCCACGTCGGCTTCTTCCACCTCAACCTGCTGTGGATCATCGGCGGCGTGGTGGGGGTGTTCCTGGCGCTGGACCTGTTCCTGTTCTTCTTCTTCTGGGAAATGATGCTGGTGCCGATGTACT
>CAUQPA010000209.1:0-6795 GCA_963519325.1 uncultured Pseudomonas sp.
CTTGGCACCCGGCCGAAGACCGTGAGGGTGAGGGAGAGCGGCCCGCGGGTGGTATCACCACCCACCAGGCGCAGGTCGCACCGCTCGGCCATGGCGCCGAGTCCCCTGGCCAGCGCTTCCAGCCAGGCCGGTTCCACGGTCGGCAGGGTCAGCGCCAGGGTGAAGCCCAGGGGCGCGGCGCCCATGGCGGCCAGGTCGCTGGCGCTCACCGCCAGGGCGCGCTGGCCGAGACCGAAGGCGTCCGGGCAGGGATCGGGAAAGTGCACCCCGGCGGTCAGGGTATCGGTGGAGACCGCCAGCTGCTCACCGGGTGCCAGCGCCAGCAGGGCGCAGTCGTCACCGATGCCCAGGGCCACGCCGGGACCGCCGCGGGCGCAGGGCGCCGCGGCGAAATAGCGGCGGATGAGTTCGAATTCACCCATGCCGGCGCGCGCGACTCAGCGCTTGCCGCGCAACTCGGCGCTACGCAGCTTGGGCGCCAGCTTGTCCAGCACGCCGTTGACGAACTTGTGGCCGTCGGTGGCGCCGAAGATCTTGGCCAGCTCGATGCCCTCGTTGATCACCACGCGATAGGGCACGTCGATGCGCTTGAGCAGCTCATAGCAGGACAGCCGCAGCACGGCCAGCTCGACCGGATCCACCTCGTCCATGGCGCGGTCCAGGCAGGGCAGGATCAGACCGTCGATCTCGCCCTTGTTGGCCGGCACGCCGTGGAGGATTTCGTGGAAGTAGGCGCCGTCGACCTTGGCGAAATCGTTGTCGACGCGAAACTGCGCCTCGATCTCGTTGATCGCCTGGCCCGCCATGTGCCACTGGTACAGCGCCTGGACCGACAGGCTGCGCGCTTCGCGACGGGCAGCCAGTTTGCCGGTGGGGGCCTTCTTGCCCGCCGGCTTGCCGGCCGCGGGCGGAGTCAGATCGCCGCTCACTTGGCCTCCAGCTGCGCCAGCAGGCTGACCATTTCCAGGGCGGACAGGGCGGCTTCGGCGCCCTTGTTGCCGGCTTTGGTGCCGGAGCGCTCGATGGCCTGCTCGATGGAATCGACGGTCAGGACGCCGAAGGACACCGGGACGCCGAATTCCATGGAGACCTGGGCCAGGCCCTTGGTGCACTCGCCGGCCACGTATTCGAAGTGGGGGGTGCCGCCACGGATCACCGCGCCGAGAGCGATGATGGCGTCGAATTCGTCGCGCTGGGCGATCTTCTGCACCGCCAGCGGGATCTCGAAGGCGCCGGGGACGCGGATGATTGTCAGGTCGTCCGGCTTGATGCCGTGACGCACCAGGGCGTCGATGGCGCCCTGCAGCAGGCTCTCGACGACGAAGCTGTTGAAGCGGCCGACCACCAGGGCGAAGCGGCCCTGGGGAGCGATGAAGGTGCCTTCAAAGGTCTTGATGTTCATGTGCGGGTCCAGTTGTCAAAGAGCCGGAGGGCTGGCGAGGGCCAGCCCGTCCGTGGAAATCCAGGTGAAGCGCGCCACACCACCCGGGCAGGCGCGCCAGGCGGAAGGGTCATTCTTCAGGAGGCAGATATTCTACTACTTCCAGGTCGAAGCCGGATATGGCGTTGAACTTCATCGGCGAGCTGAGCAGGCGCATCTGCCGAATGCCCAGGTCGCGCAGGATCTGCGAACCGGCCCCGACGGTGCTGTAGGTGGACAGCGCCTTGGGTACCGGCAGCGGCTCGCGCAGGTGCGCCAGCAGGTCGTCGCCTTCCAGCGAATGGCCGAGCAGCAGCACCACGCCGGCGCCTTCGCGGGCGACGCGCTCCATGGCGCTGCGCAGACTCCAGCGGCCCGGCTGGTGCACCTGCAGCAGGTCGCGCAGCGGGTCCATGTTATGCACCCGCACCAGCGGCAGCTCCTGGCTGGCCAGGTCGCCGCGGATCAGTGCCAGGTGGACGTCCCGCTCCACCTCGTCGCGGTAGGTCACCAGCTTGAACGGGCCGAGCTCGGTCTCGAGCGGCTGCTCGTCGATGCGCTTGACGGTGTGCTCGTGCAGCAGACGGTAGTGGATGAGATCGGCGATGGTGCCGACCTTGAGACCGTGCTGCTCGGCGAAGGCTTCGAGTTCGTCGCGACGGGCCATGGTGCCGTCGTCGTTCATCACCTCGCAGATCACCCCGCTCTCGGCGAAGCCGGCCATGCGCGCCAGGTCGCAGGCGGCCTCGGTGTGGCCAGCGCGGGCCAGCACGCCACCGGGCTGGGCCATCAGCGGGAAGATGTGGCCGGGGCTGACCACGTCGCCGGCCTTGGCGTCCTTGGCGATGGCGGCCTGCACGGTACGGGCGCGGTCGGCGGCGGAGATGCCGGTGCTGATGCCCTCGGCGGCCTCGATGGAGACGGTGAACTTGGTGCCGAAGCCGGAGGCGTTGCGGCTGGCCATCATCGGCAGGTTGAGGCGCTCGCAGAGGCCCTTGCTCATGGGCATGCAGATCAGGCCGCGGGCATGGCGGGCCATGAAGTTGATGTGTTCGGCGGTGACGCATTCGGAGGCGATGATGATGTCGCCTTCGTTCTCGCGGTCCTCGTCGTCCATGAGGATGACCATCTTGCCCGCGCGGATGTCCTGGATGATGTCTTCGATACTGGAAAGTGCCACGGTGTCGTCCTTAGCGCTGCAGATAGCCGTGTTCGGCGAGAAAGTGTTCGGTGACGCCGCCCTTGCTGGATTCGGCGGCCTTGTCGCCCAGCAGCAGGCGCTCCAGGTAGCGGGCCAGCAGGTCCACCTCCAGGTTCACCCGCCGCCCGGGGCGGTAGTCGGCCATGATGGTCTCGCCGAGGGTATGGGGCACGATGGTCAGCTCGAATTCGGCGCCGTCCACCGCGTTCACCGTCAGGCTGACGCCGTCCACGGTGATGGAGCCCTTGAGGGCGATATAGCGCGCCAGTTCCGCCGGCGCACGCAGGCGGAATTGCACGGCGCGGGCGTTATCGGCGCGGGAAACCACTTCGCCGAGGCCATCCACGTGGCCGCTGACCAGGTGGCCGCCGAGCCGGCTGGTGGGCATCAGCGCCTTTTCCAGGTTGACCCGGCTGCCGGGCTTGAGGCCGCCCAGGCTGGTGAGGCTCAGGGTTTCGCGACTGACGTCGGCCCAGAAGCCGTCGCCGGGCAATTCCACGGCCGTGAGGCAGACGCCGTTGACGGCGATGCTGTCGCCGAGCTTGACGTCGGCAAGGTCGAGCTTGCCGGTGGCGACGTAGAGGCGCACGTCCCCGCCCTTGGGCGTGAGGGCGCGGATCTCGCCGAGGGCTTCGATGATTCCGGTGAACATCAGCTCAGGCCTCCGAGAGGCGGAGCCGAAAAGGCAGTGCAGCTAGACATCGACGAACTCCTGTTTCGGTGAGAAAACAGGGCGCACGGACAGAAGGGAAATCAGACGGACGAGGGGCTTGCACCCCTGTCAGGCGAGGCTATCCCGTTCTCTCTCATCCGGACTATGACCGTCGGCCCCGGGATCCAACCGGGTCTGCTGACCTCCCTCGCCGCGGAGGACGAAGGAGCGCTCGCGGGCTCGTCCCGATCGAATCGGGCATTACCGCCGGTGGGGAATTGCACCCCGCCCTGAGAACTTGCCACTCCAAGGTGGCGCAGGTTTTGTAACACAGTTTGCCGCCAGGGGACCAGAGTTCTCAGGCCTGTCCGGCAGGCCGCGCGATCAGATGCAGATCCGCGCCGACCGGAGTCGCGCTGACGATCCTGAGCTGCGGCGCCTCGGCCAGGTGCTCCAGCGGCCAGTCCAGCAATGGCCGGGCGCTGGAACCGAGGAATTTGGGCGCCAGGAAGAGGTGATATTCATCGACCAAGCCGGCCCGGGCGAAGGCCCCCGCGAGCCGTGGTCCGGCTTCCACCAGGACATCGTTGACCTGCTCGGTGCCCAGCCGGGTGAGCAGGGCTGCCAGGTCGACCTGACCGGCAGTGCCCGGCAATGCCAGGTAGTCGTGACCGGCGGCGGCATAACCAGGATCCTCTGCGGCCAGGCCTGCGACCCGCGCCGCACCGGCCTGGAAGAAGGGGGCCTCGAGCGGTACCCGGCCGCGACCATCCACCAGCAGCCGCTGCGGCGTGCGCAGGGTGGCCAGTGCCAAATCTTCCCCGCTCAGGCCCAGCTCGGCTTGACGCACGGTCAGGCGGGCGCCGTCGGCCAGCACGGTGTCGGCACCGGTGATCACCACCCCGGCTTCGGCCCGCAGCCGCTGCACGCTCTGGCGCGCCGCCGGACCGGTAATCCACTGGCTCTCGCCATTGGCCATGGCGGTGCGGCCATCCAGGCTCAGTGCCAGCTTGACCCGCACGAAGGGCCGGCTGGTAAGCATGCGCTGGATGAAGCCGGCATTGAGCGCCCGTGCCTCGGCTTCCAGCACCCCGGCGCGGGTGGCGATGCCCGCCGCGGCGAGCCGCGCCAGGCCCCGTCCGGCCACCAGCGGATTGGGATCGGTCATGGCCGCCACCACCACGGCCACGCCAGCCGCCACCAGGGCATCGGCGCAGGGCGGTGTACGGCCATGGTGACTGCAGGGCTCCAGGGTGACATAGGCGGTGGCGCCACGCGCGGCTTCACCCGCCTGGCGCAGGGCATGCACCTCGGCGTGGGGCCCGCCGGCCTGGCGATGCCAGCCCTCGCCCACCACCTGGCCATCACGGACGATCACGCAACCCACCCGCGGATTGGGCGCCGTGCTATAGCGGCCGAGGGCCGCCAGGGCGAGGGCGCGGGCCATCCAGTGTTCGTCGTTCACCACGTCTGCCTCGCTCATACCGGCTGCTTGCCCGGATCCTGGGCCAGGCGCTCGATTTCGTCGCGGAATTCGGCCAGGTCCTGGAATTGCCGATAGACCGAGGCGAAGCGGATGTAGGCCACCTGGTCCAGCTTGCGCAATTCATCCATCACCAGCTCGCCGACCACCCGCGAACGGATCTCCCGCTCGCCGGTGGCGCGCAGCCGGTGCTTGATCAGGGCGATGGCCTCTTCCAGGCGCTCCACGCTCACCGGGCGCTTCTCCAGGGCGCGTTGCATGCCGGCCCGCAGCTTGTCCTCGTCGAAGGGCTGGCGGGTACCGTCCTGCTTGATCAACCGTGGCAGGACCAGCTCGGCGGTCTCGAAGGTGGTGAAGCGTTCCTGGCAGGCCAGACACTCACGCCGCCGGCGCACCTGCTCGCCGGCCGCAACCAGCCGGGAATCCGTGACCTTGGTGTCGTGGGCGCCGCAGAAGGGACAATGCATGGGAGAGTCGACCGCCGGAAGGGAAAGCCTCCATGGTAACCCAACGTCCCCCGGCGGGAACCTCCGGGTACCGGGCGAATCGACAGCCAGGGGCCGCTGGGCTATAAGAGCGCACTGAGTTCGACGGCCCCTCCCCAGCCCCCCGTGCAGCCCTCGCGGGCCGCGACCTACGGATCCTGCCATGACCCCACGCCTGCTCCTGCCCCTGCTGCTCACCAGCCTGCTCGCCGCCTGCTCCAGCCCGCCCGAAACCACGCCGCCGCGCCCCACCACCCCGGCCGAAGAGCCGGTCCCGGTGGCCGGTGCCCCCACCCCGGCGAACCTGCGCGAGATTTCCGGCGTGCTGCGCAATGCCCAGGGCCTGGTCCCGGCCGGCGCCCAGGTGGAAATCGCCCTGCTGGCGGTGAATGCCAAGGGCCTGCCGCAGCGGCTGCTGGCCAGCGAGACGGTAACCGGCAAGGGCGCGCCCCTGGCTTTCCGCCTGCCCTTCAACCCGGACATCTTTCCCACCCGCCCGGACCTCAAGGTGGAATTCCATGCCCGCCTGATCCAGGCTGGCCAACTGGCCAGCTACCTGCCGCCGGTGAACGTCGGCGGGCCGACCACGCAGAATCTCGGCGAACTGGTGTTGAACCAGACGCCGTGACGCCACCCGCCGACCTCGCCGCCGCCCTGACGACGCTGCTGGGCGACGCCCGCCTCTGCCTGCAGGGGCTGCCCGGCAGCGACCTGTCGCTGTGGCTGATCGACCCGGCCAACATGGCGCGGGCCTTTTCCGCCGCGGAAACCCAACGCCTGCTGGAGGCACCACCCTACTGGGCCTTCTGCTGGGCCAGCGGCCTGGCCCTGGCGCGCTGGATCGCCGCCCACCCCGAGCGAGTCCGCGGGCGCCAGGTACTGGATTTCGGCAGCGGGTCGGGCATCGCCGGTCTCGCCGCCGCCCGGGCCGGCGCAGCGCGGGTAGTCTGCTGCGACCTGGATCCGCTGGCGCTGGCGGCCTGTCGCGCCAACGCCCAGGCCAACGAGCTGGTCATCGAGACCCTGGGTGATCTCCACGCCAGCCGCGAGCGCTTCGAGCTGATTCTCGCCGCCGATGTCCTCTACGATCGCGCCAATCTGCCGTTGCTGGCAGATCTGCAGAATCGCGCCGCAGCAATCCTGCTGGCCGACTCGCGGGTACGCGACCTGGTCCACCCCGGTTTCACCCGCCTCGCCGAACTCCAGGCCTGCACCCTGCCGGATCTCGCCGAGCCGGACGAATTCCGCCGCGTGACGCTCTACCAGGGCTGAGCCGGACCACCTTGTTTCCAAGCCCGGCGCCCCCACCTATAGTGCATCTTTCGGTGCGACACGAATGCTCGTGTTGTGCTTGGTTGACCAGCTTAGTCTTGGCGCCGAAACCCTTGTTCTACTGGGGTTTGAAGCCTAAACAAAGCACGAGAGCCGGCTCTGCCGCGCCTGATTTGACCCACTTGTGGGGACAATGCGATCCCTGCTTGCCAGGGTAAGTACGTCTCAATTTGGCCATTTTTGGCTATAAATTGATCAATCAGACGTAACAGAGAGCAGTTT
>CAUQPA010000210.1:0-6759 GCA_963519325.1 uncultured Pseudomonas sp.
CCAGAGGGTGGCGCAGGCGTTGGGGATGTCGACCACCCCGCTGATATGCCCCTGCACCGGCGCCGAGCCCAGCAGCGAATAGCCCTGGGCGCCGCTGTAGCCGAACTTCTTCAGGTACTCGATGGCGTTGAGGCAGGCCTGCTGGTAGGCCAGGTTGACGTCCAGGTAGTGCTGCTTGCCGGCATCGTCCACCGAGATGCCTTCGAAGATCACGAACTTGTTGTAGGTGGGCACGATGGGGCTGGGCTTGAAAATGGGATTCTTGATGCCGTTCTTGGCCATGCCGCCCTTGATCAGCTCGACCCTCATGTGCACCCAGCCGGCCATCTCGATGGCGCCGCAGAAGGTGATCTCGCCATCGCCCTGGCTGAAGTGCAGGTCGCCCACCGAGAGCCCGGCGCCCTCGACATAGACCGGGAAGAAGATCTTCGAACCCCGCGAGAGGTCCTTGATGTCGCAGTTGCCGCCGTGCTCGCGCGGCGGCACGGTGCGCGCACCGGTCGCGGCAGCGGCATCACGAGCGGCGCCGGTGAGCTTGCCCAGGTGCGCGGTGGCGGCGAATGGGGGGTTGGCGAGCGGAGGTACCCGGGTCGGATTGCTGTCGATCAACTCCTGTTCGCGGGCGTTCCAGTTGGCCAACAGCTTGGGGTCCGGCAGGCAGCCGATCAGGCCGGGATGGATCAGCCCGGCGAAGCGCACGCCCGGGATGTGCCGGCTCTTGGTGAACATGCCCTCGAAGTCCCAGATGGATTTCTGCGCCGAGGGAAAGTAATCGGTGAGAAAGCCGCCACCGTTCTGCTTGGAGAAGAAGCCGTTGAAGCCCCACAGCGAATCGGCCTTGGCGCCGATGTCGAGCAGATCGACTACCAGCAGGTCGCCCGGCTCGGCGCCCTTGACCCCCACCGGACCGGACAGGTAGTGCACGGTGGAGAGGTCGACGTCGCGCACGTCGCTGGCGTCGTCGTCGTTCTTGATGGCGCCACCGGTCCAGTCGTAGGTTTCCAGGATGAAGTCGTCACCCGGCTTGACCCAGCAGGCCATGGGGATGTCCGGGTGCCAGCGGTTGTGGACGTTCTCGTTCTCGGTGGCGGCCTGGGTGAGGTCGACCTGGATCAGGGTGTCGGTCATGACGAAGCTCCTTGGACCTGGTGGGTAGCCCGCGCATCGGGGCCGGGTGAGTGCCGGAGCTAGTCTTGATGCCAGGACGAAAGGGGGAAATACGTTGGATGACGTAGCGACGGCCGCAGGGCGCCCCGCATCCGCAGGTTGCAAGTGGCCACGCCCGGCGGATCGATGAGTGCGTTACAGTTCACCGGCGGCGCCCTGCCGGCCCTCATCGCCAACCCGAGGTTGGTGCAACCCGCTCATGCCTGGACCCCGTCGATGACTGCAGAAGACTCGACCCCGCCCACCCCCTCCGACCCGCTGTTCAACCTCTCGCTGGGCAAAGGCCTGCAGGTCCTGCAGACCTTCATGGCGCAGCGCAGCCTGACGCTCGGCGAGATCGCCCGGCTGACCGACATGAACAAGGCTTCCGCGCAGCGCGCCGTGCACACCCTCGAAGTGCTGGGCTACGTCGGTCGGGACCCCCGCACCCGTCGCTTCCGCCTGCTGCCGAAGGTCATCGAGCTGGGCTTCAACTACCTGGTGGGTCATCCCCTGGTGCGGCTGGCGCATCCCTACCTGGCGCAACTCGCCCAGGCCTCCGGCGAGACCGCCAGCCTCACCGAGCCGGTCGACCAGAGCATGGTCTACATCGCCCAGATCATGACGACCCAGACCATCCCGGTGCTCACGCCGGTGGGAATGCGCATTCCCATGTACTGCACCAGTTCGGGACGGGCCTACCTGGGGTGCCTGGACGACACCGAAATCCGGGCAGTGCTGGGCGCGGCGCCGCGCGAGGCCCGCACCCCCAGCACCCTGACCGACGTCGAGGCCATCCTCAACCGCATCCAGACCGCTCGCCACCTGGGCTACGCCATCAATTGCGAGGAACTGTTCCTCGGCGACATGGGCATCGCCGCCCCCATCGTCGACCGGCACGGCGTACCGGCAGGCGCCGTGCACCTTTCGCCGCCGACCAGCCGCTGGACCCTGGAAGAGGCGACGCAGCGCCTCGCGCCCCTGGTGCGCGACTGCGCCCGCAGCATTTCCGAGTCCCTCGCGCACTAACGGCGCACGGCACACGGGTCTGCGCACCGTTTTGACTGGGGCCAGACCGGCGGGTCGCGCACCCGGTTGGTCCTGAGAGACGTCTGGCTCGCCGCCCAGCCACAGACGACTGCCAAGTTGAATCGATAATCGATACCTATCTATCGATTGGCACGTGCGTTGCTTTTTCACCCTCAGCCAACTTCAACCGATGAGGGATACCGATGAGCGATGACACCAACCGTTCCGCGCCGATTGCCCGGCTTGCCGGGCTGACCCTCGCCCTGGCCTGCGCCTTGGGCGGCAGCAGTCTGGCCGCAGCGCAGGAGAAGACCCTGCGCATCGCCATGACCGCCGGGGACATCCCCCGCACCCTGGGGCAGCCGGACCAGGGCTACGAGGGCAATCGCTTCACCGGTATCACTCTCTACGACGGCCTGACCCAGTGGGACCTAAGCGCGGCGGATAAGCCCAGCGTGCTCATCCCCGACCTGGCGGAATCCTGGTCGGTCGACCCAAACGACCACACCAAGTGGATCTTCAAGCTGCGCCAGGGCGTGACCTTCCACGATGGCTCGCCCTTCGATGCCAAGGCGGTGGTGTGGAACGTCGACAAGGTGCTGAACAAGACGGCGCCGCAATACGATCCCTCGCAGATCGGCGTCACGGCCTCGCGCATGCCGACCCTGAGGTCCGCCCGGGTGATCGACGCCTATACCGTCGAACTCACCACTGCCGAGCCGGACTCCTTCCTGCCCTACAACCTGACCAACCTGTTCATGGCCTCGCCGACCCACTGGCAGGCCAAGTTCGACGCCGTGCCGGCCGCCGTGACCGATCCGGCACAACGCGCCCAGCAGGCCTGGACGGCCTTCGCCGCCGACGCCTCCGGTACCGGCCCATTCAAGATGGCCAAGTTCGTCCCGCGCGAGCGTCTGGAGCTGGCGGCCAACCCCGCCTACTGGGACCCCAAGCGCCGCCCGCACATCGATCACGTGGTGCTACTGCCCCTGCCCGAAGCCAGCGCCCGCACCGCCGCCCTGATGTCCGGCCAGGTGGACTGGATCGAAGCGCCGGCGCCGGACGCCCTCGACGCCATCAAGGCGCGTGGTTACAAGATCTATTCCAACCTGCAGCCGCATCTCTGGCCCTGGCAGTTCTCCCTGCTGCCGCAGTCGCCGTTCCATGACAGGCGCGTGCGCCAGGCGGCGAACCTCTGCGTGAACCGGGACGAACTCAAGACCCTGCTCAGCGGGCAGATGGAGCCGGCGACCGGGGTGGTGGAGCCGGGTGATCCCTGGCGGGGCTCGCCCAGCTTCCAGGTCCGCTACGACGTGGCCGCGGCGCAGAAGCTGATGGCCGACGCCGGCTACTCCGCCGACCACCCGGCCAAGATCAAGGTGCAGACCTCCGCCTCGGGTTCCGGCCAGATGCAGCCACTGCCAATGAACGAATACATCCAGGAAAACCTCAAGCAGTGCTTCTTCGACGTGCAGTTCGACGTCCTGGAATGGAACACCCTCTATTCGAGCTGGCGCCTGGGTGCCAAGGACCCGGCGGCGCACGGCGCGGACGCGACCAACGTCAGCGCGGCGACCATGGACCCCTTCTTCGCCATGGTGCGCTTCGTCAGCAGCAAGGCCTTGCCGCCGGTCTCCAACAACTGGGGCTACTACACCAACGAGCAGACCGACCAGCTCATCGCCAAGGCCCGTACGTCCTTCGATGAACAGGCGCGCAACCAGGCCCTGGGCGTGCTGCACGCCAACATCGTCGACGAGGCGCCCTTCCTCTTCGTCGCCCATGACGTCGGCCCGCGCGCCCTCTCGCCGAAGATCGGGCACGTGGTGCAACCCCGCAGCTGGTTCATCGACATCGCCACCATGACCATGGACTGACGCCGCCTGAACCGCCCCCCGGGGCGGTCAGCCCCGTGCCGCGCCGGCACGGACTCCCGCAGGCACAGGCCCGGAGGCTTACCACCATGCTCGGCTATCTGCTTCGCCGTCTGCTCTATGCGCTACCCATCATGCTCGGGGTGGCCTTCCTCTGTTTCATGCTGGTGCACATAGCGCCAGGCGATCCGCTGGTGTCCATCCTGCCCGCGGATGCCTCGGCCGAACTGCAGCGGCAGATGATGAGGGTCTACGGCTTCGATCGACCGCTGCCGGAGCAATTCCTGCGCTGGGTGTGGCGCGCCCTGCACGGCGACCTGGGCACCTCCATCGCCACCAGCCGACCGGTGACCGGGGAGGTGCTCAAGGCGGTCGGTAACACCCTGATGATCGCCCTCCTCGCCAGCCTGATCGGCTTCAGCCTGGGCTCGCTGTTCGGCTTCGTCGCCGGCTACTTCCGCAACTCCTGGGCCGACCGCCTGGCCTCGCTGGTATCGGTCATCGGCGTCAGCCTGCCCAACTACTGGCTGGGCATGGTGCTGGTCATCGTCTTTTCCGCCCAGCTGATGTGGCTGCCGGCCACCGGCGCCGGACCGGGCGGCTCCAGCGACTGGCGCTGGGACTGGGCCCACGTCCAGTACCTGATCCTGCCGGCGGTGACCATGTCCTTCATCCCCATGGGCATCGTCGCCCGCACCGTGCGGGCCCTGGTGGCCGACACCCTGGCGCAGGAATTCGTCATCGGCCTGCGCGCCCGCGGCCTGAGCGAAGGCGGGGTGCTGCGCCACGTGGTGAAGAACTGCGCGCCTACCGCCCTGGCGGTGGTGGGCCTGCAACTGGGTTACCTGCTGGGCGGCTCGATCCTGATCGAGACGGTGTTCGCCTGGCCTGGCACCGGCTTCCTGCTCAACCAGGCGATCTTCCAGCGCGACCTGCCGCTGCTGCAGGGCTCGATCCTGATCCTGGCGCTGTTCTTCGTGTTGCTGAACCTGCTGGTCGACGTCCTCCAGACCGTCCTCGACCCGCGCATCGAACGAGGCTGACATGACCGCCGCCATCCAGACGTCCCTCACCCCCGCCGCGCCCGGTGTCGCACGCTCGCGCAGCCACCTCGCCAACGTGCTGCACCGGCTGGTGCGCAACCCGCTGGCGATGGTCTCGGCCAGCATCATCCTGCTGCTGATCCTCATGGCGGTGTTCGCGCCCTGGATCATGCCCCACGATCCCTTCGCCACCTCGATGCTCAAGCGGCTCAAGCCCATCGGCACGCCGGGTCTGCCGCTGGGCGGCGACGAACTCGGGCGGGACCTGCTCTCGCGGCTGATCCTCGGCGCCCGCCTGTCACTGTTCATGGGCATCGCCCCGGTGATCCTGGCCTTCGTCCTCGGCGGCACCCTCGGCATCGTCGCCGGGTACGCCGGTGGCTGGCTGAACACGGTCATCATGCGCTGCATCGACGTGCTCTACGCCTTCCCCTCGGTGCTGCTGGCCATCGCCCTGTCCGGCGCCCTGGGGGCGGGCATCACCAATGCCCTGGTGTCCCTGACCATCGTCTTCGTGCCGCAGATCGCCCGCATCGCCGAGAGCGTGACCACCGCGGTGCGGCGCAGCGACTACGTGGACGCGGCGCGGGCCAGTGGCGCCTCGGCGCTGCTGATCGTGCGCAAGCACGTGCTGGGCAACGTGATAGGGCCCATCTTCGTCTATGCCACCAGCCTGATCTCGGTGTCGATGATCCTGGCCTCGGGGCTGTCGTTCCTCGGCCTCGGCGTCAAGCCGCCCGAGCCCGAGTGGGGGCTGATGCTCAATACCCTGCGCACCGCCATCTACAGCCAGCCCTGGGTCGCCGCCCTGCCCGGCCTGCTGATCTTCATCACCTCGGTGTCCTTCAACATGCTCGCCGATGGCCTGCGTTCGGCCATGGAGGTCAAGCAATGAACCCGTCTCCCGCTCCTGCCGCCGTCGACCGGCGCGACCTCGGCGGCCCCGCCCAGCCGCTGCTGATCGTGCGCGACCTGAAGAAGCATTTTCCCTTGCAGAAGACTGGCTTCAGCCTGCGGCGCGAACGCCTGGCGGTGCGCGCGGTGGACGGCGTGAGCTTCACCCTGCTCAAGGGCGAGACCCTGGGCGTGGTGGGCGAATCCGGCTGCGGCAAGTCCACCACCGCCCGGCTGCTGATGCAGCTTACCCGCCAGGACAGCGGCGAGCTGGTGTTCGACGGCCAGACCGTCGGCGAGGTGTTGCCGCTACGCGACTATCGCCGGCAGACGCAGATGGTGTACCAGGACAGCTACGCCTCGCTCAACCCGCGCATGACCATCGAGGACTCCATCACCTTCGGCCCGAGCGTGCATGGCGTTTCCCGCGCCGAGTCCCTGATTCGCGCCCATGACCTGCTGGCGCGGGTCGGGCTGGAGCCGAGTCGCTTCGCCGGGCGCTATCCCCATGAGCTGTCCGGTGGCCAGCGGCAGCGCGTCAATATCGCCCGGGCGCTGGCGCTGGAGCCGCGACTGATCATCCTCGACGAATCCGTCTCGGCGCTCGACAAGTCGGTGGAAGCCCAGGTGCTGAACCTGCTGGCGGATTTGAAAGAGGCGCTGGGGCTGACCTATGTCTTCATCAGCCATGACCTCAATGTGGTGCGCTACGTCTCCGACCGGGTGCTGGTGATGTACCTCGGCGAGGTGGTCGAGGTGGGCGAGGCCGAGGC
>CAUQPA010000211.1:0-6750 GCA_963519325.1 uncultured Pseudomonas sp.
AGCGAGGGTGTCTGGGCCGTCGCCTTGGACCCCCTGTTCCAGTCGCTGTCCCAGATGCCCCTGACCCGCGCCGAGGCCGAGCGCCTGCGCGGCGTGCGCGGTCTCGATTGGCCACTCAGCGCCCGCACTCAGGGCGCACCTTTGCTGGAGGTGCCCTTTCCCGAGCGACCAGAGGAGGGGCGGCTCATCCTCGAGTTGCCGGAGCGCCTCAAACCTGATTCGGTCAGCCTGATCTCCCGCTTGCTCAGCCATGGGCTGTTGCCGCTGATCGTTACCCTGGCGCTCTGCGCCTTGCTCTATCGGCAGCTTATGGTACCGCTGCGGCGCTTGCGTCAGCAGGCCCTGATCACCGGAGGCAAGGGCGTCTCCTTCGTTGCACCGGACATCACTCGCCGCCACGACGAGCTGGGCGATCTCAGCCGCGCCTTCGACGGCATGGCCGCTCGGCTCCAGGGACAGACGAGGCATCAGCAGCGCCTCTTGCGCGATCTGTCCCATGAGCTGCGTACCCCCCTGTCGCGCCTGCAGGTGCTTTGCGAAGGCCAGGACAACGCCAATGCCCTGCGCGCCCGGCTGGTGCGGGAAGTGCACGGCATGCAGCAGCTGGTGGAACTGACCCTCGAACTGGCCTGGCTGGACACCGAACCGCCAACCCTGCCGCGCGAACCTGTGGCGCTTGTGGCGCTGTGGGAGATCCTCGTCGAAGACGCCGTCTTCGAAACCGGTTGGCCGCGTGCCCAGTTGTACTGCGGCCTATCCGCGGACACCACGGTGCTGGCGAATCTCACGGCCCTGAGCCGGGCGCTGGAGAATCTCCTGCGCAATGCCATCCGCCACTCTCCGGTAGACGGCCTGATCCGCCTGGACGGTCGCCGCGAGGGCCTGGATTGGCTGTTCTGGATCGAAGACGAGGGACCAGGTGTACCGGCTGCGGCGCTTGAGTTCATTTTTGAGCCCTTCAGCAGGCTAAACGGCGCCCGTCCTGGCGGCGACGGTTTCGGCCTGGGGCTGTCCATCGCGCGCTCGGCGATACGTCTGCAGGGTGGCGAGCTGTACGCCGAGAATCGTCATCCCGGGCTACGCCTGACGCTGAGAATGCTCAAGGCCTGATCTTGCACTTTCCAGGCCCCTCCACATCGCCCTGGCCCCTTTGTCCAGGCTTTACGCCGTATCCACCGGGCCGCGCGCAATGAACGATGCGGAAGGCCTTGGAAGGGGGTGTTCCGGCGACAGATCCGTTCGACGAACAAGGCCTGTCATAGCCTGGCAATAGCATCGAAGACAAACCTGGGGTTGCAGCGAACGCCCGTCCCGAGGTCATCAATCAGCGCCAGCCTGTTACTGGCTTTTTCCGCTGATCCAGCATTCCATTTTCAGACGCTGAATGACTCGTGCCGCAGGCAAACTCCTCATGTCTCTGTTGCCGCTATTCAGCCGACCCGTGTCGCGATAGTCGACGTCAGATTTTGCTGCATGAAGTCCAAAAATCGTCGTTGAAACAGCATCGTGTGTTCATGGGCGGCTTCTTCGGCTTCGTCAGCGTCACGGTTACTGATAGCTGCGATGATCCGGTCATGGTCCCTGCCCAGACTTATCGAACTCGCCGAGTTGATGATGTAGTCGAAGTGAAGGTGAAGGAGGCGCTGACCTTCACCCAGCAAGCGCTCATATCCGGCCGTGAGATATGAGTTCTTCCCGGCCTTGGCTATTTTCAGGTGAAAGGCCTTATTCAACTCGGACATTTGCTCGTAGTCGCGAGCCTGGACAGCGTGCAGGTATTGCTGGTCTATCGCTTTGATCTGCTCGAGTTCACTCTCGGATCTTTTCATGGCGGCTAGCCGGGTGACCGCACGCTGCAGGAGGTCCAATGCTGAAATGTAGTTGGGAAATTCTTCAATCTCGAACGGCGTCACCAGCAGGGTACGGTTGGGCAGGATGGTAACCAGCCCCTCGCTCGCCAGACGTGCCAGGGCGTCGCGTACCGGCGAGCGTGACAACCCGAACTGGGTGGCCAGCGAGGTTTCGTCCAGAGGCATACCCGGTTTGAGCTGCAGGGTGAGGATCTGCCGGCGCAGCTCTTCATAGATGTAGCGGCCACCATGACGGCGGGCGGCAACAGTGGGATCGGCGTCTTTGGTAGCCATCGAGGAAATCTTCACGCTCGGGGGTTGAGAGGGGCCAGTCTAGCATCGCGCCTACTGCGCTAGCCGAATCCGGCGCCCCAGGTATCACTGAGCATGAAGCCCGCGGCGAGCGGATCGTCGGGGTCGATGCCCAGCTGTTGCAGACCATAGAGCCAGGCCCGTCCGGTGACCCTGGGCAGGACTGCTGGCCGGCCCGCCACCTCGGTCAGGCCACGCAAGCCAATAGTGAACTCGCCGCCGATGGTCGAGCGCGAGGTGAGCTGGTCGCCCACCGCGACCAGGCCGCGCGCGGCCAGGGTGGCGAGGTTCGCCGAACTGCCGGTGCCGCAGGGCGAGCGATCCACCCGGCCCGGCGGCAGGGTGGTGCAGGTCTGGTAGGTGCGGCTATCCACTCGATTGCGGAACATCACGTAGGCGATCTCGTTCACGCTGGGCAGCAGCGGATGCTGGACGTTGAGCTGGCGACCGATCTCGCCCTTGAGCGCCACACCCAGCTCCGCCAGGGCGCGGGCATGCTCCGGTGCGATGCTCAGCCCGATCTGCTCGACGTCGATCAGCGCGTAGTAGACCCCACCGAAGGCGACGTCCACCGTCAGGGTGCCATGCTGGGCGGTAGGGATCTGCAGATCCAGCGCCTCGACGAAGGCCGGCACCATGTCCAGGGAGACGTTCAGGCAGCGGCCGTCACGGCACTCGGCCTGGGCCACCACCAGACCGGCCGGCGTATCCAGCGTGACCGTGGTCAGCGGCTCCTGCATCGGCAGGATGCCCAGCTCCAGCAGCGCCGTCACCACGCAGATGCAGTTGCTGCCCGACATGGGATGGGCCTTGTCCGCCTGCAGCACGATGAAGCCCGCCTGGGCCTCCGGGCGGGTCGGCGGCAGCAGCAGATTGACCGACATCTGCAGGCAGCCCCGCGGCTCCAGAGTCACCAGGCGCCGCAGGCTGTCATCCACCTCGTTGATGTAGTTCATCTTGTCGAGCATGGTTCGCCCGGGCACGTCCAGTACGCCCCCGGTGATGACCTTACCGATCTCGCCTTCGCAGTGGACTTCTGCCAGTTGCAGGGTCTTTTTCCAGCGCATGATGACCGTCCTATTTGATGTACCAGCCCCAGGGCTGGTCGCTGTCATAGCGGGTGATCTGCTTGGTTTCCAGGTAGTTCTGCAGGCCCCACTCGCCCAGTTCGCGACCGATGCCGCTTTGCTTGTAGCCGCCCCAGGGGGCTTCGGTAAAGGTCGGCTGCGAGCAGTTGATCCAGACGATGCCGGCGCGCAGCGCACGGGCCACCCGCTCGCAGCGATCCAGGTCGCGGGACATCACCGCGGCGGCCAGGCCGAAGCGGGAATCGTTGGCGCTGCGCACTGCTTCGGCTTCGCTGTCGAAGGGCCGCACGCAGACCACCGGACCAAAGATCTCCTCGCGCCATATCCAGCTGTCCTCGGCGACGTCGGCGAAGACCGTGGGTTGCACGTAGTACCCAGTGGGCAGCTGCGCTGGCCGCTTACCGCCGGTGACCAGGCGGGCGCCTTCCTCCTGGCCGCGTGAGATGGCGGCGAGCACCTTCTCGTGCTGGCCACGGCTCACCAGCGGACCCAGCAGTACCCCGGTTTCCAGACCCGGACCTATGGTGATGCGTTGGGCTTCCTGGGCCAGACGTTCCAGCAGGGGTTCATAGAGATCCCGCTGCACCAAAACGCGCGAGGTGGCCGAACAGACTTCGCCTTGGTTCCAGAAGATACCGAACAGGATCCATTCGACGGCCGCGTCGAGGTCGGCGTCGGCGAAGATGACGAAGGGCGATTTGCCGCCCAGCTCCAGGCTGATGTTTTTGATGTCGCGCGCGGCGGCCTGCATGATCCGGCTGCCGGTCGGCACGCTGCCGGTGAAGGCCAGCTTGTCGACGCCCGGGTGCTCCGCCAGTGGCGCACCCGCCTCGGCCCCCAGGCCGGTGACCACGTTGAGGACCCCGGGCGGTAGCCCGGCCTCGTGGCAGATGTCGGCCAGTTCCAAGGCGGTCAGCGGGGTCAGTTCCGAGGGCTTGAGCACCAGGGTGCAGCCGGCGGCCAGGGCCGGGGCGACCTTCCAGGCGGCCATCAATAGAGGGAAATTCCAGGGGATGATGGCGCCAGCCACGCCGATCGGCTCCTGGCGCGCAACAGCGCTGAAGCGCGCATCGCTCAGGGTGATGGCGCGCTCGCGGTCCCGATCCAGACGCTCGGCCTGGTCGGCGTAGAAGTCGAAGCAGCCAGCGGCGTCGCCGATGTCCCACAGCGCTTCGGGCAGCGGCTTGCCGTTGTCGCGCACCTCCAGTTCGGCAAGTTGCTGCTGGCGCTCACGGATCACGGAGGCGATGCGACGCAGTACGGTCGCGCGTTCGGCGCCGCTCTGCCGTGGCCAGGGGCCTTCGTCGAAGGCGCGGCGTGCGGCGCGTACAGCCAGGTCGACGTCCTCGGCGGTCGCGGCAGCAACCTGGGCGATGGGTGTCGCTAGGGCTGGGTCGAGGGTCTCGAAGGTACCGCCACGCAGCGGGCGGACCCATTGGCCGTCGATGTACAGGTGGTCGTAGGAAGCCATCGGCGAAGTCCTGTCAGAAGCGCGAAGCGCGGAAAGGGTGGAGGTCGAGGGATGCGGTGCGCCCGCTGGCGAGATCGGCGATCAGTCTCCCGGTCGTGGCGCCCAGGGTCAGGCCCAGCTGGCCGTGTCCAAAGGCGAGCAGCACGTTGGGCAGGCGCCGGCTGCGGTCGATGATCGGCTTGGTGTCAGGCAGGAAGGGGCGATAGCCGACGCCGTATTCGAAATCGGCGGTACGCAGCTGTGGCAGCACGCGCCGCGCCTTTTCCAGGATGATGTCGGCCCGGGCGAAGTTAGGCTTGGCGCCCTCACCGGCGAATTCGATGGTGCCGCCGATCTGCAGGCCGCGGGTCATGGGGGCAAAGCAGAAACCGCCATCGGCATAGATGGTGGAGTGGCGGATTTCGATCTCTGGATTTGGCAGGACCACCTGGTAGCCGGCGATTCCTGCCAAAGGAATGGAGAGCCCGAGCTGGCCGAAGAATGCCCGCGAGCCATTGCCCGCGGCGATGACGACGCGCTCGGCCGGCAGCCGGCACCCATCGGCCAGGGTCACCCCGGTCGCCTGGCCCTGGTGCTCGTCGAGGCGCGCGACCCGTTCGCGAATCCGGCGTCCACCGGCCTGTTCGAAGCTGGCGGTCAGGGCGGCGATGAAGCCTTCGGTATCGCTGACCGCGCGCCAGTCGGGAAACAGCAGGCCGTGCTTGAAGCGCCCAGCCAGGGCCGGTTCCAGATCGGCGATGGCAGCAGCGTCCAGTTCTTCCACCTGGAAGCCCAACCGCTCGCGCAACTCGAAATGATGACGCTCCTGGGCCAGCCCCTGGGGCGTGTCGAACACCTCCAGAATCGGGCGCTCGCCGAGCAGGCGCTTGTCTGGGCAGGCCTCCAGCAGCACGGCATAGTCGCGGTAGACCTCCCGGGTCAGGGTCGCCAGCTCCGCAGCAATTTCCTGGATACGCGTCGGCCGGGCGCAGGCCAGGAAGCGCAGGAACCAGGGCAGGATGCCGGGCAGGGCGCTGGGCCGCAGGGCGAGCGGACCCTGCTGGTCCAGCAGCCAGCCCGGGATCTTCTTCAGGATGCCCGGCTTGGAGAGGGGCACCACCTCGCTGACGGCCATCTGGCCACAGCTCCATTTGGCCGTGCTGTCGCCCGGCGCGGCGGGATCGACCAGCGTCACCGCCAGGCCATCGCGTTGCAGCCAGAGGGCGCAGCACACCCCGACGATACCGCCCCCGACGACGATCGCGGTCCTGGGGACGCCTGACTCCTGGTTCATAGTGCTCTCTCGCTGGGTGACTGCCTGTCGCGCGGACCGGCGGATAGCAAACCCTGACAGCTAAGTTCTTGCGCGTCCAAAGGTAAGGCGTGGCGCATCTTTCGCCGGCTGCACGCCTGGCTTGCAGAATCCCTGAAGCTGAGTCTCATGATGTTTCTCCACCTGCCCCAGCAGTGCTGGGGCGGGCCATCTGATCAGCGTTGCGAGGCTTCGAAGACGGCGCGGAAGTCAGCCTTCTCGGCGTCGCTCAGCGGCAGCAGCGGCAGGCGGGCATTGCCGGAGTTGAAACCGGCCAGTTCGCAGCCGTATTTCACCTTCTGGATGAACTTGCCCTGTTCCATGCTCGCCATCACCGGGAACAGCGAACGCATCACGGCCTGAGCACCCTGGATATCGCCCGCGGTGAAGGCCTTGTGGAAGGCGACGATCTGGTCCGGGAAACAGTTGGCCGGGCCACAGATCCAGCTGGTGGCGCCCCACAGGAAGAAGTCCAGTGCCTGGTCATCCGAGCCGCAGGACAACTGATAGCCACCCTTGAAGGTCTCGGTGACCTCGATGGCGCGCAGAAGATTGCCGGAGCTTTCCTTGATGCCAATGACGCGCGGATGGTTGCGGAAGGCTTCCAGCACCGAGGTACCAACCTCGACGTTGGTGCGGACGGGGTAGTTGTAGAGGATGACGTTGATGTCGGCGAAGGTATCCAGCACGACCTGGTAATGGTTGATCAATTCTTCCTGGGTCGGCAGGGCATAGAAG
>CAUQPA010000212.1:0-6742 GCA_963519325.1 uncultured Pseudomonas sp.
GTACCCGCCTTTCCGAGCGGGCCGAGGAATGGACGCGCCTGCTGACCAATGGGGGTCGCTACTGCACCACCCAGCAGGAAGACAACGCCACCTACGAGGCGCTACTGCGCGCCAGCCGCCTGGGCAAGGTCGACCTGCAACGCCTGGCGGTGGTCCGCGCCGGTTCGGACTTCGACCGTCCCGCCAAGGGCGCCTCCGAGGTGGACAACCTGCTCGACTACGCCAAGCAGGGCGGCTTCGTCCCGGCGCTGGAGAATCTCTATCGCACCGGCAATCCCTTGGTGCAGGAGATCGTCGAGCACTGGGATACCTGGCAGAAGGGCGTTCCGGCAAGCTAGGAGCCATTCAAAGTCTGCTGCGCGTCGGCTAAACGGCGTTGAAAATGGCCTGGGTCGCCAGCCTCATCTGAGCGGCCCCGTCGCAATGCTCATTTACTTTGTGTAAACCCGAGCGCGGGTCCGGTCCGCTTCCTCAGCCATTTTCGCGGGGCCGCCTAGGCCTGGTTTGTCGCTAGCTCGCGAGCTTATGAACAGGCTCTAAGAGCTACTGCGCCCGCTCCGTCCCCTGCGGTGTCGCCTGGGACGGATTGGCGGTGTCCGGCGCCCGCGGTGCCAGCAGGTCCTTGTTGGTCTGCTCCACCGTCCGCCCCGGGGATTGGGTGGCGGGATCGCTGCCCGGGGCGCTCTTCTGCACCACCTCGCTGCGCTGGGGTGGCGGCGTTTCCGGTGGTTTGTCGCAGCCGGCGAGCAGGGCGCTCAGGGTCAGCAGGGCCAGGCTGCTGGTGACGAAACGGGGCATGGTCTTCTCCTCTGAGGTTTCAAGGATGACTCCCGAACGCTCAGCGGCGTTCCCCCGCCAGGGCCCGCCCGGCCGATCGTCGGCCCTGGCGACCTTCGCCGCGCGAGGCGCAGTCGTACCTGTAGCACCGGAGCTTCCGGTCACCGCCTACAAGGACACCGCCATGCCCAGCCTCGCCCTCAATCGCCTCGCCCTGGCCACCCTGCTGGCCACGCTGCCACTCGCCCCCGCTGCCTTCGCCGCCGACGCCAGCGCCACGCTGGAAAAGGTCGCCAGCTTCGATCACCAGGTGACCGGCGTCACTGTCAGCGAGAGCGGGCGGATCTTTGTCAACTTCCCGCGCTGGACCGAAGACAGCGAGGTCTCGGTCGCCGAGCTCAAGCCCGATGGCAGCCTGGTGCCCTATCCCGACGCCGCCTGGAACGGCTGGCGCAATGCCCAGCGCGACACGCTGACGCCGGGCGATCGCTGGGTCTGCGTGCAATCCGTGGTGGCCGACGGTCGCGGCAGCCTCTGGGTGATCGACCCGGGTGCCCCCGCCCAGGCGCTGGTGGTGCCCGGCGCGCCCAAGCTGGTGAAGATCGATTTGGCCAGCAACCAGGTCAGCAAGGTCTATGCGCTGGACGAGAGCGTGGCGCCCCAGGGCAGCTACCTCAACGACGTGAGATTCAGCCCCGACGGCCGCCATGCCTACATCACCGATTCGGGTGCCCGGGGCGCCCTGGTGGTGCTGGATCTCGAGAGCGGCAAGGCCCGCCGGGTCCTGGATGGCGATCCCACCACCCAGGCCGAGAAGGGCGTCAAGGTCAAGGCCGATGGCAAGCCGCTGATGCGTCCCGACGGCCGGGGCGTGGAATTCGCCGCCGACGGCATCGCCCTCTCTCCGACCGGCGACTATCTCTACTGGCAGGCGGTCAAGGGCAACACCCTCTACCGCATCCCCACCGCTGCCCTGCAGCACGACGACCTCGGAAGCCTGCCGGCCAAGGTGGAAAAGGTCGGCGAGAACGGCCCGGCCGATGGCCTGTTGATGGACCCGCAAGGGCGCCTCTATGTCAGCGCGGTGGAAGAGCATGCGGTGAAGATCCGCGAGAACGGCCAGCTCACCACCCTGGTCCAGGACAAGAAGCTGAGCTGGCCCGACACCTTCGGCCGCGGTCCGGACGGCACCGTCTACGTCACGGATTCGCGTATCCCCGAGATGAGCTTCTTCGATCCCAAGCAGAAGCCCGCCCTGGAAACCGTGCTCTACAAGATCGTGCCCAACTGACGAAGCGGGCCGCCAGCGCCTTGCCCTACGGCCTCTACCTGCCCCAGCATGGGCGCTTTCGCCACCGGAAGCGCCCATGTCCCGTCTGTTCGCCCTGCTCTGTTGCCTGCTGCTGACCCTGCCCGCCCATGCCGGCACCTATCTGCAACGCCTGCTGGACAAGCCCGTGCCCGGTGGCGTGGCCGTGGTGCCGGTCCCCGGCGAACAGGCGCCGCGGGTGCGCTACCAGGGCAAGCCGGTGCTGGTGGTCAAGGACGGCAACGGCTGGGTGGCCATCGTCGGCATCCCCCTGGGTACCGCGGTGGGGCGCCAGCCGCTGGAGGTCGCTGGCGCGGCGCCCCTGGCCTTCACGGTTGGCAGCCGCCACTATGCCGAGCAGCGCATCATCCTGAAGAACCAGCGCCAGGTCACGCCCAACCCCGAGGACCTCAAGAGGTTCGAACGCGAACTGGCCGAGCAGCAGGCCGCCTACCGGCTGTTCTCGCCGAACCAGCCGAGCAACCTGTTGCTGGATAAGCCCGTGGAGGGCCCGCTCTCCAGCCCCTTCGGCCTGCGCCGCTTCTTCAACGGCCAGGAACGCAATCCCCATTCGGGCCTGGACTTCGCCGTGCCCGCCGGCACCCCGGTCAAGGCGCCCGCCGCCGGCAAGGTGGTACTGGTGGGCGACTACTTCTTTAATGGCAAGACGGTGTTCGTCGACCACGGCCAGGGGTTCATCAGCATGTTCTGCCACCTCTCGCGGATCGACGTCCAGGTCGGCCAGCAGGTCCCTCGCGGCGGCGTGGTCGGCCGCGTTGGCAGTACCGGGCGCGCCACCGGGCCGCACCTGCACTGGAACGTCAGCCTCAACGACGTGCGGGTCGATCCGAGCATCTTCATCGGCGCCTTCAAGCCCTGAGCGGGCGCCTCATACTTGGTTGCAATCCGGGGCATTGCCAGGCATCGCGCTTCGGCTTAAAAGGGACGCCCCATCCGCCCGGCCCCGGAATGACCCACCATGACCGCAAAACCCCGCTTCGGCAGCGCCCTCGGCAGCATCCTGCTGGTCGCCGCCGCCTGCTATCTGCTGGTGGGCTTCTCCCAGGGCTTCGTGCTGTCGGCCTGGTCCTGGCGCACCTGGGTGGTCTATGCCGTGCTGGTGACGGTCTATCCGGTCGGCCTGTTCGCCGGCTGGTGGAAGAAGCGCGAGCCGGTCGAGCGCTGAGCGTTCAACCCCAGCCGTGGCGGGCATAGGCCCGCACCAGCCGCTCCTCCCGCGAACTGAACAGATCGCCCTCCGCCAGGCCACCCGCGGCCAGCAGTCGATCTTCCAGTTCGGCCTGGCTTTCCAGCCGCCCGTCCGGGTGGATGTGCATCACCGGCAAGCCCCGCTGCACCAGGCAGGGCGCCACCAGTAGGCCACGATGACAGGTTAGGGGATCGCGCTCGGCGCAGAGCAGGGCGATGCGCCAACGCGCCTGGCCCTGCTCCAGGCGCAGCAGTCCCTGCTGAAACAACTCGCTGACGGCCAGGCGGTCGTAGCGCAGCCGACCGTCCTGGTAGTGCGCCGGATCGGGGCTGCGCGCGCCCAGCTCCGCACCGAGGAAGACATAGGCGATCCCCGCGGTCGCCAGGCCCTCGCGCAAGGCCTCCCGGCAAAACTGCGGCACATGGCGGCTATAGGGCTGGGAGCGCACGTCGGCCACGGCGGTCACGCCCTGGGCCTGCAGCAGTTCCACATAGCGCATCAGCGGATGATTGGAGTGCCCGAGGGTCAGGATCATGGCGGCTCAACGCAAGGGATCGAGGCGGGACAGCCCGGCGATGGGGCATTCCAGCCGATTGCCCCGGGCATCGGTGGAGACCAGGGCATCACCGGCCTGCAACCCCGCGGCGCGGGAGCGATAGCCCAGGCGATTGCCCGCCGCAAGGTTGCGACAGGGCACGGCGAAGTCCACCAAGTAGGCGCGGCCCAGGCCGGTCCCCAAGGCCAGGTGGCGACTGTCCAGATAGCGCCAGCCGGACAGATCGAAGCCGAGGATGGTCGCCACCGGGGCGCCCTGGCGATAGCCCAGCTCGGCCAGGCGGTCGTCCAGGGTCGGCGGGCCAAAGGGGCGCACCGCACAGCCGGCGAGCAGCACCAGCCCCAGGAGCGCAAAGAGTCGCAAAGCCACGGCCATAGGATTTTTTCCACGAGAAACTGAAACTTGGACCGGTCGACGACGCCGAATACGGCAGCCCAGGCAGAAGCTGGAGCCTACCCGGTCCACAATGGCTCAGTGTACCCTCCTGCGCCCTCGAGACCTTGGCCGGCCCAGACGGGCTCGCCAACGCCTCTGCCGTCGTACCCTACAAGAGAGCACCCGATGCCCCCGGCCCTGACCTCCCTGCTTGCCGACCTCGAACGCCATCCACACCTGCTCACCCTGGTCGCCTGCCTCGGCCTGCTGCTGGCCGCCTGGCTGCTCAACTGGGTCGTCAAGCGCATCCTGGTGCGCGGCTTCTATCGCCTGCTGCGCAGCACCTCCTTCGGCCAGGACCAGGAACTCAACCACCACCGGGTCATCGGCCGCCTGGCCAACATCGTCCCCGCCTTGGTGCTGGCGGGCGGCATCGAACTGGTGCCCGATCGCCCCGCGGCCCTGGTCACCGTGGTGCAGAACGTCTGCAGCGCCTTCATCGTGCTGACCATCGCCCTGGCCCTGGGCAGCGCCCTCAACGTCATCAACGTGCTCTACTCGCGGCGGCCCTCGGCGCGGCTCAAGCCGATCAAGGGCTACGTCCAGGTCAGCAAGATCGTCATCTACGCCATCGCGGTCATCCTGATGATCGCCACCCTGATCGATCGCTCGCCGCTGATCCTGCTCTCCGGCCTCGGCGCCATGGCGGCGGTGCTGCTGTTGATCTTCCAGGACACCCTACTCTCCCTGGTGGCCAGCGTGCAGATCTCCAGCAACGACATCATCCGCGTCGGCGACTGGATCGAGATGCCCCAGCTCAACGCCGACGGCGACGTCATCGACATCGCCCTGCACACGGTGAAGGTGCAGAATTTCGACAAGACCATCACCACCATTCCCACCAAGAGATTCATCACCGACTCCTTCCGCAACTACCGCGGCATGCAGGAAGCCGGCGGTCGACGCATCAAGCGCGCCCTCAACATCGACCAGCACAGCGTGCACTTCCTCAGCGACGCCGAGCGCGAGCACCTGCACCGCTTCAACCTGCTGGACGACTACCTCACCGCCAAGGAAGAGGAACTGGCCAACTGGAATCTCAAGCTGGAGAAGCGTGGCCAGGAGCCGGTCAACACCCGGCGGGTGACCAACCTGGGCACCTTCCGCGCCTATGTGGAGCGCTACCTGCGCGCCCACCCCGGGGTGCGCCAGGACATGACCCTGCTGGTGCGGCAGATGCCGCTCTCCGCCGAGGGTTTGCCGGTGGAGATCTACTGCTTCACCAACACCACGGTGTGGGCGCAATATGAAGGCATCCAGGGGGACATCTTCGATCACCTGCTGGCCATCCTCCCGGAATTCGGCCTCCATGTGTTCCAGCACCCGAGCGGACGCGACTTCCGCGGGCGGCTGGAGCCCCGCGAGGCCATGACCTCCCTCGGTGAACCAGGCACTCCGGCGCCCTGATCTCCAGCCCCATGCTCAAGGAAAGACCATGATCGTCGTCCACCACCTGAACAACTCCCGCTCCCAGCGGGTGCTCTGGCTGCTCGAAGAGCTTGGCATCGACTATCGGGTGCAGCGCTACGAGCGCGCCGCAGGCGGCCTGTTCGCCCCGCCGGAATTGCGCAAGGTGCACCCGCTGGGCAAGTCGCCAGTGATCGTCGACGGCGACCTGACCCTGGCCGAGTCCGGCGCCATCGTCGACTACCTGGCGCGACGCTACGGCCAGCAACTGCTGCCGGCCCAGGACAGCCCCGAGTTCGTCCGCTACACCTACTGGCTGCACTACGCCGAAGGCTCGGCCATGACGCCACTGCTGCTCAAGCTGGTATTCGACCGCATCGCCACCTCGCCGATGCCCTTCTTCGCCAAGCCCGTCGCCAAGGGCATAGCCGCCAAAGCCACGGCCAGCTTCATCCAGCCGCAACTGGACCTGCACCTGGACTACCTGGAAAGCCAGCTGGGCGCCAGCGGCTGGTTCGTCGGCGACAGCTTCACCGCCGCCGACATCCAGCTCAGCTTCCCCCTGGAAGCCGCCAATGTCCGCGCCGGCCTGAACAACGGCAAGCGACCCAAGCTGGTGGACTTCCTCAAGCGCATCCACGCCCGCCCGGCCTACCAGCGGGCATTGGAGCAGGGTGGGCCCTACGTCTACGCCTGAGGACTGGGCTCGTTGGGCTTCGCTAGACGCTCAACCCAACCTACGGTGCATGCGCCCCTCTCCCTCGGGGAGAGAGCTGGGGTGAAGGAAAACCTCTGCCCCGTAGCGTGGAAAACCGTGCCAGGGTTTTCCACTGACGGCACGGCACCTTCCCCGCGTGGACAAGGCTGCGCCGTTGTCCACCCTACACGGCTAAGTAGCATCCGTTGACCTCGATAAACCCCCTCTCCCCCTGGGAGAGGGTTGGGGTGAGGGAGCCACGACTACCGCCGCATCGGCATCCGGTCGATGGTGCCGAACAGCGCCTTGAGCGACCAGTCCTGCTGCTCACGCACCTTGACCCCACCATCC
>CAUQPA010000213.1:0-6741 GCA_963519325.1 uncultured Pseudomonas sp.
GTGAGATCCTCAGATTCATGGGCGAGCCTGGCTGAGCGACCGGGTATCAGCGCCGTCGATAAGCGCTATCCGCCGGTACGATTTATAAGGGAGGGGGTTGGCTTTCTAGGATGGCTGCATGTCTTCCGGAGCCACGCCCATGCCCCTCGCCAACCTTCGCAACGCCCTCCGCCTGCTGGCCTGCGCCGGCTTCCTCGCCGTGCTGGCCGGCTGCGCCAGTTCCCATAACGCCTACCTCAGGGACGGCAGCACGGCCTACCTGGTGCAGTGCAACGGGGTCTTCGGCAGCTGGTCCGGCTGCGCGGGCGAAGCCGCGGAACGTTGCCCCACCGGCAGCTACCAGGTACTCGCCCGCAACCACCTCGACGGCGCCAGCGAAGCCCAGGCCGACGCCAGTGTCGCCGGCCAGTCCTACCCGGTACGCAACCTGCTGGTGCAGTGCCAGGGCGAACAGTTCGCCTGGCGCGTGGGCAACTTCGTGCGCCGCCTGCCGGTCAGCGAGGGTTGAGGATAGACCAGCAGGCTGCCGAGCGTTCTGCAGCGGCTGAACACCGGCTCGGTTAGCTCCCTCTCCCTTTGGGAGAGAGTTGGGGTGAGGGCACTCCCCGCACACCGACGCCACCCCTGGAAAAGGCTGCGCCGTTTTCCAGGCTACGCTCCGATAGGGCTGAACGCCTGCTCGAATAACCCCCCCTCCCTCTGGGAGAGGGCTGAGGTGATGGCGCTCCCCGCGCAACGACGTCACCCCTGGAAAAGGCTGCGCCGTTTTCCAGGCTACGCTCCGATAGAGCTGAACGCCTGCTCGAAGAACCCCCTCTCCCTCTGGGAGAGGGTTGGGGTGAGGGCGCGCCCTGCACAACGACGTCCCCCTGGAAAAGGCTGCGCCGTCTTCCAGGCTACGGCTCTGGCCATGGCTGCGATAGACCGTAGGTTGGGTTGAGACGGCTCCATCGTCGAAGCCCAACAGGGATGTTCAGCCTTGGACCATGTTGGGCTTCGCTGCGCTCAACCCAACCTACGCGGGCTTTTAGGCGCGGCCGCATCGGCGGACCATCAGGCGAGCGCATGGCGGCAAGTCCTCAAACATGCTCCAAGAAATTCAATCGCCTCCCACCAGGATCGCGGACCAAGAAGCAACTCACGCTCAAGGCTCCGTCACCGGACCGTACTCCGGCAGGTAGCCCGCGCGTATCGCCTCAGCGGCTACACGGCCTGCCGGTGAGCGACAGCTAATCCGCCAGCGCCTCTTCCAGCACTCGCAGGAACTCCCGCGCCGCCGGCGTCGGCAGGGGCGACCAGATGGCATAGACGTCCCGCTGCGGCGCATCGCTGACCGGCACGCTGGTCAGCCCGGCGAAGGTGGCCGCGAGGCTGCGCGGCACCAGTCCGACCGCCAGGCCGCGGCGCACGAAGCGCTCCAGCAGCTGCATGTGGCTGGTCTCGAAGCGTACGCGATGGGGCAGGCCCAGGGCAGCGAAGGCCTCGTCGGTCTGCCGTCGCGCCCCGCTGCCGGCGGGCAGGTCCACTAGTGGCAGGTCCACCAGCTCATGCAGCGACAGTCGGTCCCGTCCGGCCAGGGCGTGGTCCGCCGGCAGCACCGCCACCAAGTCCTCGCTGAGCAGCAACCGGCGCTCCACGGCCTCCAGCGCCAACTGGCGGGAGACGCCGATCAGGGCGAAGTCCAGCTGCCGCTCACGCACCGCCGCCAGCAGCGTCTCGCTCTTGTCCTGGCGCAGCTGGATGTCCACCTGCGGATGACGGCCGTGGAAGGCAGCCAGCACATCGACGATGTCCAGCCGCGGTACCGAGGAAATCAGGCCCACCGTCAGGGTGCCACGAATGGCGCCGACGGCGGCCGCCACGTCCTGCCGCAGCCGTGCCACCGTCGCCAGCGCCTGGTGCGCATGCACCAGCAGGGCTTCGCCGGCAGGCGTGATGCGCACCTGGCGCGGCAGCCGCTCGAACAGAGTGGCGCCCAGCTCGGCTTCCAGCCGGGCGATCTGGTGGCTGAGCGCGGACTGCACCACGTGGCAGCGCTCGGCGGCGCGGGTGAAATGGCGCTCTTCGGCCAGGGCGACGGCTAATTCCAGCTGCTTGAGATTCATGACGTCATCGTGAAAGGAGATTGAGGCCATCTTAACGATTCATTTAACCGATAGCTGCCGGTGGCCAATACTGAGGGGCCTTTCATCGTCCTGGACCGCACGGATGTCGACCCCTACGCCACCCCTCAGCCGTTGGCTGACCCTGCTCATGGCCGTCGCTACCGGCATCGCCGTGGCCAGCAACTACTACAACCAGCCGCTGCTGCACACCATCGCCCAGCGCTTCGAGCTGAGCTACACCCAGGCCGGCAGCATCGTCACCACCGCCCAGCTCAGCTACGCCGCCGGGCTGCTGCTGTTGGTCCCGCTGGGCGATCTGTTCGAACGACGGCGGCTGATCGTCAGCATGAGCGTGATCGCCGCGGCCGGCCTCGCCCTCAGCGCCAGCGCCACCAGCCTGCCCTGGCTGCTACTGGGCACCGCCCTGACCGGGCTCTTCTCGGTGGTGGCCCAGGTGCTGGTGCCCTTCGCCGCCACCCTGGCCGCGCCGGAGCAACGGGGCAGGGCGGTGGGCACCGTCATGAGCGGCCTCATCCTCGGCATCCTGCTGGCCCGTACCGTGGCGGGAGCGCTCTCGTCCCTGGGCGACTGGCGTACCGTCTATGCCGTCGCCGCCGGCCTGATGCTGGCGACCGCCCTAGCCCTGTATCTGGCGCTGCCGCGCTACCAGCAGTCGGCGGGCCTGAGCTATCCGCGGCTGCTGGGCTCGGTGTTCGTGCTCTTGCGCGACGAACCCCTGCACCGCCTGCGCACCCTGCTGGGCTGCCTGGGCTTCGCCGTCTTCGCGCTGTTCTGGACGCCCCTCGCTTTCCTGCTCGCCGCCGAACCCTATGGCTTCAGCGACGGCACCATCGGCCTGTTCGGCCTCGCCGGCGCGGTGGGCGCCCTGGCTGCCAACCTGGCCGGACGCATGGCCGACCAGGGCAAGGGCGGTCTCGCCACCAGCATCGGCCTGGTGGCCCTGACCCTCGCCTGGTTGCCCCTGGCCTTCGCCCAGACGTCCCTGGCGGCGCTACTGCTCGGCATCCTGGTGCTGGATCTGGCCGTGCAACTCACCCATGTCAGCAACCAGAACGTGGTCTATCGCCTGCGCCCGGAAGCCCGCAGCCGCCTCAACGCCGGCTACATGACCGGCTACTTCCTCGGCGGCTCCCTGGGCTCGCTGCTGTCGGCGCGGCTGTACGAGCACTTCGGCTGGACTGGCGTGAGCCTCGCCGGTTGCCTGCTGGCGGCCACGGCGCTGGCCGTCTGGTGCCTGTTCCTCTGGCGCCAGCGCCAGGCCAAAGGCTAGTCCGCAGCGATCATCAGTGCGGTCGATGATCGCTATCCCGCAGGACGATTTCTAGGCGAGCACCCGGGTGGCGACAATGGATCCACACCCACCCGACACAGGTACTCGCCATGAAAGCTCTCAACGCCCTCTTCGCCGCCACCCTGTTCACCGCCGCCATCGCCCAATCGGCCCAGGCCGAGGAAAGTGCCCTGCGCCCGCTGGGCTCGCTGATCGAGAAGCACCAGCAGAGCGATCGCACCCTGGCCGAGAACGGTGCCGACCGCAGCCTGCAACCCTCGATTCAGCGCCAGCAGGATCGTCTGGACCGCCGCGCCCTGGCCGAAAATGGCGCGGACCGCAGCCTGCAACCCTCGATCCAGCGTCAGCAGGATCGCCTGGACCGCCGCGCCCTGGCCGAGAACGGTGCCGACCGCAGCCTGCAACCCTCGATCCAGCGTCAACAGGATCGCCTGAATGGCCAGCGCCTGGCCGCTGACGGTGCCGAGCGTACCCTGCAGCAATGGCCCCAGCGCCAGCCGACCCGCGGCGCCGTGGCTTGAGCCGGCTAGACCGTCAGCCGGTCGCGCAGATAGTCCGAGAACAGCTGGACGATGCGCGCCGACTGGCGATGCTGGGGATAGACCGCATAGACCGCCGCGCTGGGCAGGGCGAAGTCTTCCAGCACCTGCACCAGCGCCCCTGACGCCAGCGCTGCGCCGATGATGAAGGTCGGCAGCACCGCGATCCCCTGGCCAGCGATGGCCGCGTCCCGCACCACCTCGCCGTTGTTGGCCCTGAGCTGACCCTGCATGGGCAGCACCAGTGGCTTGCCCCCACGCTGGAAACGCCATTCCACCTGCCGGCCATGGCCATAGAGCAGACAGCTGTGCTCGGCCAGGTCCTCCGGTTGCACCAAGGGCGGCGCCTGGCGCAGATAGGCCGGGCTGGCGCAGGTCACCGTCTGCATCTCGGTCAGGCGCTTGGCGATCAGGCTGGAATCGGCCAGGTTGCCGATACGGATCGACATGTCGTAGCCCTCCGCCAGGAGGTCCACCGCGCGGTCGTTGAGATCCAGTTCCAGCCGGATCTGCGGATAGGCCGAGAGAAAATCCGGCAACAGCGGACTCAGGTGCAGCGTCCCAAAGGTCATGGGCGCACTGACCCTCAGCACGCCCTGGGGCACCGTCCGCCGGCTGGAGAGCAGTTCCTCGGTATCGTTGACGTCCTCGAGGATCTTCACCGCCCGCTCATAGAGCAGCACCCCCAACTCGGTCGCCTGCAAGCGGCGCGTGGTGCGATTGATCAACCGCACCCCCAGACTCTCCTCCAGCAACAGGGTCCGCCGGCTGACGAACTGCTTGGACAGCCCCAGCTTGTCGGCGGCGGCGGTGAAGCTGCCCTCGTTCAGGGTGGTGACGAACAGGCGCAGGTCATCGAAATTCATGGCGGCATCCAGGCAGCGAGTGGCCGTCATTGTGCCAAAAGCAGGCGCGTTCGGCCCGGCGTCAGGCCTTCGCCGGTAAAGGCTCGCCCAAAAGAAAACCCCCTCGCCACCTTGCGGTGAGGAGGGGGCTCTGGCCTTCGCCGTCGTTTAGACGTTGAAGCGGAAGTGCATGACATCACCGTCCTTGACGATGTAGTCCTTGCCTTCCAGGCGCCACTTGCCGGCTTCCTTGGCGCCGTTCTCGCCCTTGAAGGCGATGAAGTCGTCATAGGCCACCACTTCGGCGCGGATGAAGCCCTTTTCGAAGTCGGTGTGGATGGCGGCGGCCGACTGGGGCGCGGTGGCGCCGACGCGGACGGTCCAGGCACGGACTTCCTTCACCCCGGCGGTGAAGTAGGTCTGCAGGTTGAGCAGTTCGTAGCCGGCGCGGATCACCCGGTTCAGGCCCGGCTCTTCCATGCCCATGGACTCGAGGAACATCTGCTTTTCCTCGTCGTCGTCCAATTCGGCGATTTCCGCCTCGATCTTGTTGCACACCGGCACCACCACGGCGCCTTCTTCTTCGGCGATGGCGCGAACCACGTCCAGGTGCGGGTTGTTCTCGAAGCCATCCTCGGCGACGTTGGCGATGTACATCACCGGCTTGCTGGTCAGCAGGTGGAAGCTGCGCACCAAGCGCTTCTGCTCCTCGTCCATACCCTTCAGCAGGCTACGGGCGGGCTTGCCGGCTTCGAAGTGGGGGATCAGCTGTTCCAGCAGGGCCTTCTGTGCCAGGGCTTCCTTGTCGCCGCCCTTGGCGTTGCGGGTCACGCGTTGCAGCTGCTTCTCGCAGCTGTCGAGGTCGGCGAAGATCAGCTCCAAGTCGATGACCTCGATGTCCCGCTTGGGGTCCACCGAGTTGGCCACGTGGATGACGTTCTCGTCTTCGAAGCAGCGCACCACGTGGGCGATGGCGTCGGTTTCGCGGATATTGGCGAGGAACTTGTTGCCCAGGCCTTCACCCTTGGAAGCGCCGGCCACCAGCCCTGCGATGTCGACGAATTCCATGGTGGTGGGGATCACCCGCTCGGGCTTGACGATCTCCGCCAGGGCGTTCAGCCGCGCATCGGGCATGGGCACGATGCCGCTGTTGGGCTCGATGGTGCAGAAGGGGAAGTTTTCCGCCGCGATACCGGATTGGGTCAGGGCATTGAACAGGGTGGACTTGCCGACGTTGGGCAGGCCGACGATGCCGCAATTGAATCCCATGGTGTGTGTCCTCGCGGAAGAAGAGAAGAGAGTAGGGTGGGTCAGGCCTTGCGGCTGTGCAGGCGCTGCATGGCGCGGGTCAGGTCGCCGGAGAGCAGCTCCGGTACCACCTCAAGGGCGGCGTCGATACTGTTGTCGAGCAGTTCCTGCTCGCTGCGCGGTGCGCGGCCCAGCACGAAGTTGGAAACCAGACTGGCATGCCCCGGATGGCCGATGCCCAGGCGCAGGCGCTGGAAGCCGTTCTGATTGCCGAGCTGGGCGATGATGTCGCGCAGCCCGTTGTGGCCACCATGGCCGCCGCCGGTCTTGAGGCGGGCGGTGCCGGGTGGCAGATCGAGTTCGTCATGGGCCACCAGGATGGCCGCCGGCGGGATGCGGAAGAAACCGGCGAGCGCCGCCACGGCCTGGCCGCTGCGGTTCATGTAGGTGGTAGGGATCAGCAGACGAACATCGTTGCCCGCGTGGCGGAAGCGCCCCACGAGGCCATGATACTTGCGCTCGGCAGCCAGGCTCGCGCCCTGGGCGGCTGCCAGTCGCTCAACGAAAAGGGCCCCTGCATTGTGCCGGGTCTGGTCGTATTCGGGGCCCGGATTACCCAGGCCGACGATCAGTTGGACGGCAGTCCTGTCAGGAGCCCTTCTCGGTCAGGCGTGCGAGATATTACTCGGCAG